>NZ_JBHVFF010000027.1:0-45121 GCF_042801895.1 Streptomyces sp. NPDC057543
GGGGAGGACAGGCCCCGGCGCCGCAAGGCGCCGGGGCCCTCTGCGTGCGCAACCCGGACGTGCGTAACGTACGGAACGAACCGAACATGCCGAACGAGCAAGTACCACGGGCGCATCCGCCTGCTCCCTCCCCGACCCGCACGGTCAGGTGGCCGACACTCTCAGGTATGCCTCAGCCACAGCCTGGCACGTGATCCGTCCGAGCGCTGCGGTTCCGGACGGAAAAGAAGGGAAGCGGACGTCACGCTTCAGCGTCCGTCGCGCTCGGCCACGAATCCGTCAGCGCTTGGCCACGAACACATGCGAGGCGACCTCGGCGTCCAGCTCCGCCGCCTCGCCACTGCTGCCGACCAGCACTCCGCCGGGCGACTGGGTCACGCTGACCACGGAACCGGGCTGCACACCCGCCCGCCGCAGCGTGTACATCAGCTGGGCGTCCGTCTGGATCGGCTCACCGATCCGGCGCACGACCACGGTCTTGCCCTCGGCGCCCGGGTCGAGCTCCGACAGGCTCACCATGCCCTCGTCGAGGAACGGGTCGGCCTCGGCCTTCTCGCCCAGCTCCTCCAGGCCGGGGATCGGGTTCCCGTACGGCGACTCCGTCGGGTGGCGCAGCAGCTCCAGCACCCGCCGCTCCACGGCCTCGCTCATCACATGCTCCCAACGGCATGCCTCGGCGTGCACCTGCTCCCACTCCAGGCCGATCACGTCGACGAGCAGGCACTCGGCGAGCCGGTGCTTGCGCATGACGCGGGTCGCGAGGCGGCGCCCCTCGCCGGTCAGCTCCAGGTGGCGGTCGCCCGCGACCTGCACCAGGCCGTCACGCTCCATGCGCGCCACCGTCTGGCTGACCGTCGGACCGCTCTGGTCCAGCCGTTCCGCAATCCGGGCGCGCATGGGGACCACGCCTTCCTCTTCGAGTTCGAGGATGGTGCGGAGATACATCTCCGTGGTGTCGATCAGTCCGGACATTCGTGCCCCTCGATGCTGTGACATGAAAAACGTCGTGCGCTGGCCCTGACCCAATTCTGACGCATACCGCTGACAACCGTGCCGCGCCGACCGAACACCGTGCAGCGGAGCGGCGTGGGCGGTATTGACAGGCCACTGGTCCGGACCGCAACGTGATCGGCGGCACGGACACCCCACGGACCATTCTCACCGCCGGAAAGGGCCTCCTCGATGAGCGACAGCAAGCTGGCCGGTCAGTTCTTCGATGCAGCGATCGGCCTGCTGGAGCGCGTACGCGACGAGGAGTCCGGCAACATCGCGGCCGCCGGTGCCGCGATCGCCGACACGGTCGCCGCGGGTGGCCGGCTCTTCGCCTTCGGCGCCGGGCACTCCTCGCTCGCCGCGCAGGACGTCGTCTACCGGGCGGGCGGACTCGCCCTGATGAACCTGCTGGCCGTCCCGGGAACGCTCGGCGTCGACGTCATGCCCGCGACCCTCGGCTCGGCGCTGGAGCGGGTCGACGGGCTGGCGAGCGCGGTACTCGACTCCAGCCCCGCCGAGGCGGGCGACGTCCTCGTGATCATCTCGCTCTCCGGGCGCAACGCGCTGCCGGTGGAGATGGCGATGAACGCGCGCGCGCTCGGCCTGAAGGTCATCGGCGTCACCTCGGTCGCGTACGCGGACGGCACCCGGTCCCGGCACGCCTCGGGTGGTTTCCTGCGGGACCACTGCGACATCGTGCTCGACAGCAAGATCTCCATCGGCGACGCGGAGCTGACCACCGAGGGGATCGAGGCACCGTTCGGACCCGCGTCGACGGTGGTCACCAGCGCGGTGATGCAGGCGATGATGGCCGCCGCGGCGGAGCAGCTCGTGGCGCGCGGGATCGAGCCGCCGATGCTGCGGTCGGGGAACGTCGACGGCGGCCACGAGTGGAACGGGCGCGTCATGACGGAGTACCGGGACCGGATCTTCTACCGGCGCTGAGAAAGCTGAGAAAGCGGCATCCGGCACGACGTCGCCGCCGGACAAGCCGGTTCTGCCCGGGTGACGGATACGCGTACGGCTCCAGGCAGGAAGTCACCGGAATAAATGGGTTGAGAGGCTCTCCGAGGGTTCCTAAGCTGCTGCCACACGCGAAAGGAGGTGTTCCGGAAGTGATTTCTTCTCGGACTCGTGAGGTGGCTGCGGGCTGACGCCCGTTGTCGCGCTCTTTGCAGTGCAGGCCGGTCATCGGCCAATCCCAAGCAGTCACCGACCCGCAGGCTCGCCGGTAAGTCCGGCCGGCTCCTCCGCAAGGAGGGACCAGAGCCTGCGGGTTTCTGCGTGTCCGGACCGGTTCGCTACGGGCACAGGCGCTCGACGCGCCAGTTCTCGCCCTCGCGTACGTACCTCAGGCGGTCGTGCAGCCGGTTCTCGTGGCCCTGCCAGAACTCGATCGTGTCGGGGACGACGCGGAAGCCGCCCCAGTGCGGGGGCGCGGGGATGTGTTCGCCCTCGGGGTAGCGGGCGGCCAGTTCCTCGTAGCGCCGGATCAGCTCGTCGCGGGAGCCGATCACCGACGACTGGGCGCTCGCCCAGGCGCCGAGCTGGGAGCCGTGCGGGCGGGTGCGGAAGTAGGCGACCGTTTCCTCGCGGCCGACGCGGGACGCCTGGCCGGTGATGATGACCTGGCGGGCCATCGGGTGCCAGGGGAAGAGCAGTGAGACATAGGGGTTGGCCGCCAGTTCGCGGCCCTTGCGGGACTCGTAGTTGGTGAAGAAGACGAAGCCGCGTTCGTCGTACTTCTTCAGCAGCACCGTGCGTGAGGACGGGCGGCCCTCGGGGGTGGCGGTGGAGACCACCATGGCGTTGGGCTCGTACAGCACCCCGCCCGCGGCGACCTGCCGGAACCAGTGGGCGAACTGCTGGATCGGGTCGGCGGCCAGCGTGTCCTCGGTGAAGCCCTCGGAACGGTACTGCTCGCGCATCGCGGCCGGATCGGTGGTGGAATCGGAGGAGGAATCTGCGGTGGGCACGGGGTCATCCTGCCGCAGCGGTCGCGTCCGCCCGTCAAGGAGGGGCGTCAATCCGTCACCGGTGAATGGGGAGCTGTGCCGGATGTCACGCTTCCCCGCGTCGTGGGAACCCGCCAATATCTTGGGGCAGGCCACTGTGGCCTCCGTACAGCCGCCGACCGAGGGAGCCGCCATGTCCGACTTCGTACCGGGACTAGAGGGAGTCGTCGCGTTCGAGACGGAGATCGCCGAACCGGACAAGGAAGGCGGTTCGCTCCGTTACCGGGGCGTCGACATCGAGGATCTCGTCGGCCATGTGTCGTTCGGACATGTCTGGGGTCTGCTCGTCGACGGGGCGTTCAACCCCGGTCTGCCGCCCGCCGAGCCGTTCCCGATTCCGGTGCACTCGGGTGACATCCGGGTCGATGTGCAGTCCGCGCTGGCGATGCTCGCTCCCGTCTGGGGCCTGCGGCCGCTGCTCGACATCGACGAGGAGACGGCGCGCAACGATCTGGCGCGGGCCGCGGTGATGGCTCTGTCGTACGTCGCCCAGTCGGCGCGCGGGCAGGGGCTGCCGATGGTTCCGCAGAGCGAGATCGACAAGGCGCAGTCCGTGGTCGAAAGGTTCATGATCCGCTGGCGCGGCGAGCCGGACCCCCGGCACGTCAAGGCCGTCGACGCGTACTGGACGTCGGCCGCCGAGCACGGGATGAACGCGTCCACGTTCACGGCCCGTGTCATCGCGTCGACCGGCGCCGATGTGGCGGCGGCGCTGTCGGGTGCGGTGGGCGCGATGTCGGGGCCGCTGCACGGGGGTGCGCCGTCCCGGGTCCTCGGCATGATCGAGGAGATCGAGCGCACCGGGGACGCCGCCGCGTACGTGCGCAAGGCCCTGGACAAGGGTGAGCGGCTGATGGGCTTCGGGCACCGGGTCTACCGGGCGGAGGACCCGCGGGCACGCGTGCTGCGGCGCACGGCCGAGGAGTTGGGCGCGCCGCGCTTCGAGGTGGCGCTGGCGCTGGAGAAGGCCGCGCTGGAGGAGCTGCACGCGCGGCGCCCGGACCGGGTGCTGGCGACGAACGTGGAGTTCTGGGCGGCGATCATGCTGGACTTCGCGGAGGTTCCGGCGCACATGTTCACGTCGATGTTCTCGTGCGCGCGTACGGCGGGCTGGTCGGCGCACATCCTGGAGCAGAAGCGGACGGGGCGCCTGGTGCGGCCTTCGGCGCGCTACGTCGGTCCCGGGGCGCGTGATCCCCGGGAGATCGAGGGGTACGAGCAGATCACGGACCTGCGGAACTGAGACCGTCCGGCCTGAGCCCGGTCACTCCTCACTTCCCTGGGGTGCGCGGCCGGGTCCGGGCGGCCCGGCGAACGCCTGGGCGATGTCGAGCCATTGGCCGGCGTCGGGTCCGGTGGCGCGGACGGCGAGGTCGTCGCGGTGGGCGCGCTGGGTGACGAGCAGGCAGAAGTCGAGCAGCTGCCCGGTGACGCGCTGCGGTGCGTCCTCGGGCCCGAAGGCGATCAATTCGCCGTCCGGCGCGATCAGTTCGACCCGGAACTCGTCCTCGGGCGCCGCGATCCCCCGTACCAGGTAGGCGTAGTCCCTGGCCCGCACCCCGATCCGGGCGACGTGCCGCAGCCGGGCGGTGGGGGCCCGGGTGACACCGAGGGCGTCGGCGATGTCCTGACCGTGCGCCCAGGTCTCCATGATCCGGGCGGTCGCCATGGAGGCGACGCTCATCGGCGGTCCGTACCAGGGGATGCGCACACCGGCCGGCGCGGCCCGCAACACCGCCTCCAGCCGCGCGCACCCGTCCCGCCACCGCGCGAGCAGCACATCCGGCGCGAGAACGGCCAGTTCCTCGGCGCCCCGGTCGACGAAGGACTCGGGCGCCTCCAGGGCCTTGGCGGCCTCTCCGGCGAAGGCGTCGGGATCGGTGGCGGCCAGCAGCGCGATCTCGTCGGTCCAGGCGAGATGGGCGATCTGATGCGCGACGCTCCAGCCGGGGGCGGGGGTCGCGGCGGCCCATTGCCCGGTGCTCAGCCCCCGTACGAGTACGTCGAGTTCCTGGCTCTCGTCGTGCAGATCGTCGATCACGGCTGCGACATCGGGCACGGTGCGCTCCCCTCGGGGCATGGCGGTGTGCCCAGCAGCACGGTAGCGGACCCATGAATAGGCGAGCATCCTTGCGTGATTTTCTGCCCTGACGCGCGAGCCCTGACGCTGCTCAAGCCCGGACGCTCGGGCCCGGACGCGCGGGCTGGTGCGGCGCCGAGCGGCCGGGCGTGGCCCAGGGGTGGTCAGGGCTCAGGTGTGGTCGCGGCCCTTCGCGCCCCCCACCTGGCTGCGCACCGCGCCCATGCTCGCCCCGATGACCAGGGCGATGGCCAGGGCGTCCGTCGTGGAGAGGGCCTGGTCGAGGATGAGGAAGCCGGCCGTGGCCGCGATCGCCGGTTCCAGGCTCATCAGGATCGCGAAGGTGGGCGCGGGCAGCCGGCGCAGTGCCATGAGTTCGAGGGTGTACGGGAGGACCGAGCTCAGCAGTGCGACCGCCGCACCCAGTCCCAGCGTGGACGGGACCAGCAGCTTCGAGCCCGACTCCAGGATGCCGAGGGGCAGGGAGAGGAGTGCGGCGACCACCATGGCCAGGGCCAGGCCGTCCGCCTGGGGGAAGCGGCGTCCGGTGCGGGCACTGAAGACGATGTACGTCGCCCACATGGCGCCCGCGCCCAGTGCGTACGCGGCGCCGACCGGATCGAGACGGTCGAAGCCACCCCCGCTCAGCAGCACGACGCCGCCCAGCGCGAGGCCCGCCCAGACCACATTGATCAGGCGGCGGGAGGCGATCACCGAGAGGGCGAGCGGGCCCAGCACCTCCAGGGTGACGGCCGCGCCCAGCGGAATGCGGTCGGCGGCCTGGTAGAAGAGCGTGTTCATGCCGCCCATCGCCACCCCGAACGCGAGGACCGTGCCCCAGTCGGCGCGCGAGTATCCGCGCACCTTCGGGCGGCAGACGATCATCAGGGCGAGCGCGGCGACGGCCAGGCGCAGGGTGACGACGCCGAGTGCGCCGGCCCGCGGCATCAGCAGGACCGCGACCGCCGCGCCGAACTGGACGGAGAGGCCGCCCGCGACCACCAGCGCGACCGGAGCGAGCGCCGCCCCGCGGCGCCGTGGGCGGGCAGCCGCCGCCCCGTCCAGGGCGGGCACCGCCTCCGGTACGGCGACGGCCGCGGCCCGCTCCGCGTCCGCCGCCCCTGCTGCACTGCGCTGGTCGTTCACCTGCGGTGTTCCTCCCCAACCAAAAAGTTCACTTCAATGCACTGCTCGATTGAAGATACTGCACTCTCGCCCTGTGGCACCTCCTCTCAAGGTAGGTATCTCCGCGTGGCACGTAAAATGCCTGCTGCGCTCCCGTTATGCTCCCCGCGCATGAGCCTGGGACGCAGCGGTGACGGCCGTACCGGAAGCACATCGAGCCGCGGCATCGAGATCCGCCATCTGCGCGCCTTCCTCGCCGTCGCCGACGAGGGCAACGTCACCCGCGCCGCCGCCCGGCTCCGCCTCACCCAGCCCGCGGTCTCCCGTACGCTCGCCGCACTGGAGCAGCACCTCGGCATCCGGCTCGTCGACCGGTCCACCCACCATCTCGTCCTCACGCCCGAAGGCATCGCCTTCCGGGACAAGGCCGCCGCCGCGGTCGCCGCGTTCGACGAGGCGCTCGACGCGGGCGGCCCGCACCACTGGCCACTGCGGATCGGGCACGCCTGGTCCGCGTTCGGCCCGTACACCACGCCGCTGCTCCGCCGCTGGCAGGAGCGGTATCCGCAGATCCCGCTCGAACTGCTCCGGATCGACGACCGCACCGCCGGGCTGACCCGCGGCGAGGTCGATGCCGCGCTGCTACGGGGGCCCGTCGAGGCGCCGGGGCTCGTCACCGAGGTGCTGTTCGACGAGGACCGGGTGGCGGCGGTGGCGGCGGACGGGCCGCTCGCCGCCCACGCCACGCTCCGGCTCGCCGATCTGGCGGGCGGCACCGTCGTCCTCAACACCGTCTCCGGCACCACCACCTTGGACCTGTGGCCGCCGGACGCGAGGCCCGCCGCGACGCTCACCGTCGCCAACACCGACGACTGGCTGACCGCCATCGCGGCGGGGCGCGGCGTCGGAGTCTCCGCCGCGTCCACCGCCGGGATGCACCCGCACTCCGGGGTCGCCTACCGCCCACTCCTCGACGCCCCGACCGTCCCCGTCCTGCTCGCCCGGCGCGACGCCCCCGGCCATCCCGCGCTGCCGGAGCTCGCCGCCCTCGCCCGCGAGATCGTGGCGCAGGACACCACCGACGGCTGAGGAACTCCCGCACGGGGCCGGATGGTCCGGGTGAGCGACCCCGCCCGTCTCAGCTCACTCCTCGACCACCGGACGTCACAGGTGCCTGTCAGCGCGACGTGCGGGGCCGCCGGTGCGGCATCCGGGCCGTCAGCCGGTTCGGTGCCGACGCCGACTTCCGTACCTCCTCCAAGCCTTAGCGACCCCGCCGAGAAAGGCCCGCACCTCATGCCCGTCGACCAGACGTCCTGGGAAGCCGCGGTACGCCACCTGTACGAGGACGCGTACCCGTACGACGCCACGGGCCCGCGTCGCCACGAGGACTGGGTCCTTGACGTCCTCGCGCTGATGGCGCGGGTCCCGGACCCGCGGGGCTGGGCCGGTCTCGACGACGCGGCCCAGAACCCGGAGCGCGAGGCGTCCCCCACGTACCCCTTCGTCGCCCACCCCCCGGAGTACATCGCGAGGCGTCTCCAGGAGATCGACCGGGACAGCGCCGAGAACCTGCTCCTTGCCCTCACGGACGACTGCTGCACCCTGTCCAACTTGAGGCGCTTCACGGAAAGCGAGGAGGAACTGCGGGCGATGGCGCGGACAGTCCTCGCACGTTACGGGGACGAGGCCACGTATCACACCAACGTCAGCAAGCGCGGCAGCGAGCCCGGCACACTCGACTTCACGACGCCGAACTCGGGGTACCGCCCGCTGAGCGTCTACTCGGAGGACTGCGGCCTGATCGTCGTCTCGGACACCGAGGTGGGCATGTTCTGGAATTTCTCCGACTACTGAACCGCCTGCCACCTGTACGAGCTCTGCTCTTGAGCAGGTGATTTGAGAGGATGCCCCCGTGCTGACCCGTTCCGCTTCCTAGCCCGACCGGGAGACCACCCAATGGGCCACCCAGCAGGGTGGTGACCACCAACGAGCAGGCCATCCACCGCTGGCTCGCCCAGAACACCCGGGCCCGCCTCACCATCGAGGCCGCCTGGCCCTCCCGCGCGAGGTCGAACTGAGCGGCTGAGTGAATACACCGACGGTAACCGGCACTTGGCGGTTCGCGGGGGCGAGGACCTGCATGCGTACGCTGAGTCAGCGTACGCACACAATCAGTGGACGGTACGCATCGCGCGGCGTGACGATGGAGCCGAGTCAGAAGCGGTACGGCGGGGCGGGTGCGCGCGAAAGGTGGCCGACTGTGGCCTACGAGAACACGGACGACGGCGCTGCGGAAACGGCGGCGGGAGGAACGGGCGCGGGAGCCGGCGCCGAGCCCGGGGTGTCGGACAGTCTGCGCACGTTCGGCGCGTTCGTCCAAGCTTTACGGGAGCACGCGGGCTTCAGCCGCGAGGAGTTCGGCGACCAGGTGCGCTTCTCCAAGCACACCGTCGCCTCGATCGAGCAGGGCCGCCGGATGCCGGACCGCGACTTCGTGGAACGCGCGGAGGTGGCACTCGGGAACACCGGCGCGCTACGGAAGGCCGCACCGCATCTGACACGGCAGGCGGGACTGGCGAGTTGGTTCCGGCAGTGGGCACGGGTGGAGACGACGGCGATCAGCCTGTACACGTACGAGTGCCGGGTCGTGCCGGGCCTGTTGCAGACGGAGGCGTACGCGCGGGCGGTGTCGCTGAACGTCCCGCCGCTGCCCGACCCGGACGAGTTGGAGGAGCGGATCGCGGCGCGGCTCGCTCGGCAGGAGCTCCTGGCAGTGACGCGGAAGCCGCCGACGGCGTTCAGCTTCATCGTGGAACAGGCGGTGCTGGAGCGGTGGACCGGCGGGGAGGCGGTGACGCGGGAACAGTTCGACCGGCTGCTGGAGTTGATCGCGCGGAACTGGAACGTGGAGTTTCAGGTGATGCCGACGCGGAGGCCGACGCACGCCGGGCTTGACGGTCCCATGCAGCTGGCCGAGACGCCTGACAATCGTTGGTTCGCCTACTCTGAGGGGCAGCAGAACGGACGGTTGATCGCCCACGCGAAAGAGATCAGCCTGCTCCAGCAGCGGTATGCGAAACTGCGCTCACAGGCCCTGACCCCCGAGGACTCCCTGGGCCTGTTGAGGCGATTGCGAGGAGCGCTATGAGCACGTCCGAACTGGCCTGGTTCAAGAGCAGCTACAGCGGCTCGCAGGGTGACAGCTGCGTCGAGGTGGCGAAGGGCGCGCAAGCGATCCACGTCCGGGACTCCAAGGACCAACTGAGCCCCGAACTCGCCCTCTCCCCCGCCGCGTGGGACGACTTCGTCTCCTACGCCGCCCAGCGCTGACCTTCACGCCCCACGCCGGACCCGTCTGGCGCGGGGCGCTGCCGTTCCCCGGGCAGGCGGCCTCCACGATGAGCTGGGGCAGGGCGCCGGACTCCTCCTGGCGGTCAGGCGGATAGCACCCCTTGACAGCTCCTCCCCGAAGCCCGAGGCCCGACCCCCGGCTCCCGGCCCTCGGCTCCCGAAGCTCGGGCTTCCGCCGCCCCGTACCTCAGCCACAGGAAGTACCCGATTCCGGCGGCAGCCCCTCTGCCAGCAGTTCCGCCAGGTGCCGTGCCCGTACGCCGCCCAGCTGGTCCAGCTGCGTCCGGCAGGAGAAGCCGTCAGCCAGGAAGACCGTGCCCGGTTCCGACGCCCGCACCGAGGGCAGCAGGCTCTCCTCCGCGCACGCCACCGACACGTCCCAGTGGCCCCTCTCGAAGCCGAAGTTTCCGGCCAGGCCGCAGCAGCCGCCGCTCAGCTCGCCGGTCAGGCCCGCCCGCTCGCGCAGTCGGCGCTCCGCCGCGTCGCCCAGGACCGCGTGCTGGTGGCAGTGGGTCTGGCCGGTGACCGGGCGGTCCAGGCGGGGTGGTTGCCAGTCGGGGGCGTACTCCTCCAGGTACTGGGCCAATGTCCGTACCGATGCCGCCAGTTCGGCGGCCCGTGGGTCGTCGGGGAGGAGTTCGGGCAAATCCGTGCGGAGGGTCGCGGCGCAGCTCGGTTCCAGGACGACGATCGGGTCGCCGAGACAGACGCCCATCCGGTCCAGGGTGCGGCGCATGACCTTGCGGGCCTTGTCCAGTTGGCCCGTGGATACGTAGGTGAGGCCGCAGCACAGCCCCTGGCCGGGGACCAGCGTTCTGCGGCCCGCCGACTCCAGGACCCGGACCGCCGCCCGTCCCACCTCGGGCGAGAGGTGGTTGGTGAAGGTGTCGGGCCAGACCATGACCACCTCGTCGTTCGAGGAGACGAACGTGCCCTTGCCCCAGCGCCGGTCCAGCCACCGGGTGAACGTCTCCCGCGCCAGTACCGGGAGCGTCCGTTCGGGAGCGATGCCCGCCAGCCGTTTGGCCAGGGCCGCCAGCGGGCGCACCCGGGCCAGGGCGTTGAGGGCGGGCGCGATCGGAGCGGCCAGGCGCAGCCACGTCGGCAGCCGGCCCATCGCGTAGTGGGCCGCCGGGCGCAGCCGTCCCCGGTAGTGGTGGTGCAGGAACTCCGCCTTGTACGTGGCCATGTCGACGCCCACCGGGCAGTCGCTGCGGCAGCCCTTGCAGGACAGGCAGAGATCGAGCGCGTCGCGCACCTCCGTCGACCGCCAGCCGTCCGTGATCACCTCGCCCGCGAGCATCTCGTGCAGCAGCCGGGCCCGGCCGCGGGTGGAGTGGGCCTCCTCGCCGGTCGCGCGGAAGGACGGGCACATCACCCCCGCGCCCGCCGACTCCGTCGTTCGGCACTTGGCGACGCCCACGCATCTGCGTACCGCCGAGGAGAAGTCCCCGCCGTCGTGCGGGTAGCCGAACGTGACGTCCACCGGGCGCTCGGGCAGCACCTCGAAGCGGAGGTTCTCGTCGAGCCGGGCGGGGCGGGCGAGGATGCCGGGGTTCATGCCGCCGTCCGGGTCCCAGATGTCCTTGAACCGGGAGAAGAGAGCGACCAGTTCGTCCCCGTACATCCGCGGGAGCAGTTCGGCGCGGGCCTGGCCGTCGCCGTGTTCCCCGCTCAGGGACCCGCCGTGCGCGACGACGAGGTCCGCCAGTTCCCCGGAGAAGCGGCGGAAGCGGGCGATTCCGTCCGTGTTCAGCAGGTCGAAGTCGATCCGTACGTGGATGCAGCCGTCGCCGAAGTGCCCGTACGGGGTGCCGCGCAGGCCGTGGGCGGCGAGCAGGGCGCGGAAGTCGCGGAGGTACGGGCCGAGGCGGGCGGGCGGTACGGCGCAGTCCTCCCAGCCGGGCCAGGCCTCCGTGCCGTCCGGCATCCGGGTGGCGGTGCCCGCCGCGTCCTCGCGGATGCGCCACAGGGACCGCTGCCCGGCCGGGTCGGTGACGACCGCACCATCGAGCGCGTCGGCCGCCCGGAGGATGCGTTCGGCGTGCGCCCGCGCCTCGGCCGGGGTGGCGCCGCCCGTCTCGACGAAGAGCCAGGCCGCTCCGCGCGGCAGTCCGGCCGGTTCCGGTACGAGGTCGGCGGCCATGCCCTCCACGGTCAGCGGGTGGTACGGGAGCAGGCCGGGGGCGGCTTCGGCGGCCGCGGACTCGTCCGCGTAACCGAGCACGGCGAGCGCGCGGGCCGCCGGTGCCTCGACCAGCCGTACGGTCGCCTCCGTCACCACGCCGAGCGTGCCCTCGCTGCCGCAGAAGACACGGGCGAGGTCGGTTCCGCGCTCGGGAAGGAGCGCGTCCAGGGCGTATCCGGAGATGCGGCGCGGGAGTTCGGGGAATCCGGTACGCAGGAGGGCGAGGTTCGCGGCGACGAGTTCGGGGAGGCCGAAAAGCGCTCCGGGCAGTGGGGACTCCCGGCCCAGTCGCAGTGCGCCGCCGCCGTAGCGGGCCACGGTCAGGCCGTGCACGTTGTCGGCGGTGGTGCCCCACGCGACGGAGTGCGCGCCGCAGGAGTTGTTGCCGATCATGCCGCCCAACGTGCAGCGGCTGTGCGTGGCGGGGTCGGGGCCGAAGGTGAGTCCGAACGGGGCGGCGGCGGTGCGCAGGTCGTCCAGGATCACGCCCGGCTGGACGACCGCGGTACGGGACCCGGCGTCCAGCTGGACGATCCTGCGCATATGGCGTGTGAGGTCGAGGACGACACCCGTGCCGGTGGCCTGCCCGGCGATGGAGGTGCCACCGCCGCGCGGGACCACGGGCACCGCGTGCGCGCGGCAGACGGCGAGCGCGGCGGCCACGTCGTCGGCGTCGCGCGGGGTGACGACACCGAGCGGTACGCGGCGGTAGTTGGAGGCGTCCATCGTCGTCAGCGCCCGGGCGGTGCGGCCGAAGTCGACCTCTCCGCGGACCGCGGTGCGCAGGGCCTGTGCGAGTGCGTCGCGCTCCGGCGGTTTCTGATGTGCGGCCATGGGCCCAGGATGCCGCCGATCCGGTCACCCGGCGGCCCGCACCCGTGCGAGTCCCCCGAAAACGTCCATACGAATACGTCAATACGTCGGAATGCGTCGGATGCGTAATCACATACGTGACAGAGAACGCCACAAGCACTTCCCAAAAGGAGTGTCAATTCTCATATAGTGACCACGACTTGTCTGGGAATCATCAGCTCCAGTTGTCGCGTTCGCCCCCGTCGTACCGATCTGCCCCCATCGGACCCGTAGGCCATGCCTGCCCCGAAAGCACCCGCAAGCCCCGCGTTCGTCCGAGCCCCGTAAGCCCCCCGTTCGTCCCGTCCGCCCCCAAGGACTCCACTTGCGCCCCTCATCCCGGCCGACCGCGCTGGCCCTGCTGATCTCACTGGTCGTCACCGGTTCCCTGTGCCTGTGGGCGGTCGTCGCCGCCCCCGACTCGGTGCGGACCACGCTGGCCTGGGGTGCGGGCGCCGCCGCCGTGGCGCTGTCCGCCGCCGTGGCCACCGCCGTCCACGCCCGCGCCACGGCGAACCGCTTGCGTGCCCGTCTCACGGCGGAGACCCAGCGGTTCACCGGCGAGATCAGCCGGCTCGTGTCCGCCTCCGCAGCCGAGGGCCAGCGGTTCACCGCCGAGACCGCCCGGATCAAGGCCGCCGCCGAGGCCGAGACCGCCCGGATCACCACGCAGGCCGCCGCCGACACCGAACGGTTCACCGGCGAGGTCGAGCGGCTCACCGCCCGCGCGGCCCGCAGCGACACCGAGCGTTCCGCCGCGATCGCCGCCTGCGCCAACGCCGCCGGCCGGATGCAGGCCCTGGCCACCAGCATGCTCGCCGACCTGCGCGAGATGGAGCACCGGCACTCCGCCGAGGACGTGCTCGGTGATCTGCTCCATCTCGACCACCGCACCGCCCAGGCGGGCCGGCTCGCCGACTCCATCGCCGTGCTGACCGGTGCCCGCTCCGGGCGGCGCTGGGCGAAGCCGATCGTGATGGAGTCGATCCTGCGCGGCGCGATGGGGCGGATCAGCGGCTATCAGCGGGTACGTCTCCACTCGACCAGCGACGTCGCGGTCGCCGGCCACGCCGCCGAGGGCATCATGCACGCACTCGCCGAACTCCTCGACAATGCCGCCAACTTCTCGCCGCCGACGGCCGAGGTCCATGTGTACGTCGAGGAGGTACCGGCCGGCATCGTTCTGACCGTCGAGGACAGCGGCCTGGTCATGAGCGATGTGCAGCTGCGCCGCGCCGAGCGTGCGGTGTCGGCCACCCACCAGGATCTGACCGGGCTCTCCGGCACCCGGCTAGGCCTCGCCGTCGTCGGCCGACTGGCCCGCAAGCACGGTCTGACCGTGTCGTTCCGGCCGTCCGCGCGCGGCGGCACGGGCGCGCTGATGATGCTCCCGCAGGAGCTCCTCACCCGGACCGCGGTGCCGGTACCGGTGCAGGTGCCGCCCCCGGTCACGGAGCCGTCGTCCGGTTCGGCGTCCGAGCCGGAGCCCGCGCACGGAGCGGCCACCACGGCTCCCGACACCGACGCCCCGGACTCCCCCTCGTCCGAGACCACCCGCAACCTCCCCCGGTTCGGCGAGAGCGGGCTCCCCAAGCGCCCCCGCGGCCGCACCCTCGCCGCCGCCGAGGCCCGTGCCCACGCCAACCCCGACGGTGCCGCGACCGCTCGGCCGCGTACCGCCGACCCCAAGGAACAGGCAGCCCGCTTCAGCAGCTTCCGCCAGGCTGTCCGGCCCAATCCCCCGCACCCGGAAGAAGGCAACACCCCATGACCGCGACCACCGACGAGAAGCTCAACTGGCTGCTGGAGGGGCTCCTGGAGCGCACCCCCGGCACTCGTCACGCCCTCGTCCTGTCCAGGGACGGCCTCAAGCTGTGCCGCACCCCCGAGCTCTCCGTCGATCAGGCCGATCAGCTGGCCGCGATCTCCGCCGGTATCCAGAGCCTCTCGCACGGCGCGTCCGTCGAGTTCGGTGACGGCACCGGCGGCGTACGGTCCGCGATGGCGGAGTTCTACGGCGGTGTGCTGTTCATCGTCGAGGCGGGCGCGGGCGCCCATCTCGCGGTCGTCGCATCCGATGAGGCCGACGTCGGCCTCATCGGCCACAACATGAGCGAACTCGTCGAGCAGCTCGGCGAGCACCTCAGCGCCCCGCCGCGCTCCCCCTCGGCCACCGAGGCCGGCGCAGCCGACGCGACCGCATCCGTATGACTCGCCCCCGCCCCGGCCGGGACGACGCGCCGGACCGGCTGTACACCCTCACCGGTGGCCGCAGCCGGTCCGATTCGGACGCGTTCGACCTGGTGACGCTGGTGGTCTCCGAGTGCGAACCGGCTCCCGGCATGCAGTCGGAACACGTCACCATCCTGCGGATGTGCCAACTGCCCACCGCGGTCGTGGAGATCGCGGCGGGCCTCGGCCTGCCCGTCAGCATCGTCCGGATCATGCTGTCCGATCTGCTGGACACCGGCCGGATCAGCGCCCGCCACCCCCGTACCGCCCGTGTCGCGGACCGGCTCCCCGACCCCGACATCCTGGAACAGGTGCTCGTTGGACTCCGCAACCTCTGACCGTGCCGCCCTGCGGCCGACGGCCGACAACGGACTGAAGATCGTTGTCGTCGGCGGCTTCGGGGTCGGCAAGACCACCATGGTCCGGTCCGTCAGCGAGATCCGTCCGCTGAACACGGAAGAGACCATGACCCGCGCGGGCGAGGCCGTCGACCACCTCGACGGTGTGCACGCGAAGACGTCCACGACCGTCGCCTTCGACTTCGGCCGGATCTCGCTCGACGAACGCTCGGTGCTGTACCTCTTCGGCGCCCCGGGCCAGGAACGGTTCTGGTTCCTGTGGGACCGGCTGTTCTCGGGCACGCTCGGCGCCGTCGTTCTCGTCGACACCCGCCGGCTCGCCGACTCCTGGTACGCGATCGACCGCCTGGAACACCACGGCACGCCGTTCATCGTGGCGTGCAACGACTTCGGCGGCCCGCTCCACACCGAACAGCAGATACGCGAGGCGCTCGACCTCTCGGACGACGTGCCCCTGGTGGAGTGCGACGCCCGGGACCGTTCGTCCAGCAAGTACGTACTGATCACGCTGGTCGAGCACCTGCACGCCCTCTCGCAGCGCAAGGCCGCCACCCCGTCCGCCGCCGGCCCGGAGACCACGCCGGCGAAGACCCCGGAGCCCACCTCGTGACCCAGCCCCCGGCGCCACCCGCCGGCTGCCCCGTGTCCCAGGGCCGCGCGCCGCTCTCCGGCCCTCGGTTCCAGACCGAACCGACCCGGCTGTACCGGGAGATGCGCCGCGACCACGGGGCCGTGGCGCCCGTCGTCCTCGACGGCGACGTGCCCGCCTGGCTCGTGCTCGGCTACCGCGAACTGCACCAGGTCACCGGTGACCCGGTGCTGTTCAGCCGCGACTCCGACCTGTGGAACCAGTGGGACCGCATCCCGGACGACTGGCCGCTGCTGCCGATGATCGGCCGCAAGCAGCCGTCGATCCTCTACACGGTCGGCCCCCGGCACACCGAGCGCGCGGCGATGATCAGCAACGCGCTGGAGTCCGTCGACCCGTTCGCCCTGAAGCGGTACGCGGAGGAGTTCGCCGACGCGCTCATCGACCGGTTCTGCTCCACGGGCGGGACGGAGATCATCGCCGAGTACGCGATGCTGCTCCCCGCCCTCGTCCTGGCGAAGATCTACGGCTTCGGCAACGCCGTCGGCGCGGAGCTCGTCGGCTCGATCAACGACATGATCGACGGCCGGGAGCGGGCACTGGCCGGGCAGCAGCACCTCGCCTCGTCCATGGTCCAGTTGCTGGTCGACAAGCACGCCGCGCCCGGCGACGACGTCGCGACGCGGATGCTCGCCGACACCGGCGGCTTCACCGACGAGGAGGTCGCCCAGGACCTGATGGTCATGATGGCCGCGGGCCACCAGCCGACCGCCGACTGGATCGGCAACTCGCTGCGGCTGATGCTCACCGACGACCGGTTCGCCGCCTCCCTCTCGGGCGGCCGGCACAGCGTCGCCGAGGCCATGAACGAGGTGCTCTGGGAGGACACCCCGACGCAGAACGTGGCGGGCCGCTGGGCGTCGCGCGACACCCGTCTCGGCGGGCGCCACATCGAGGCGGGCGACCTGCTGCTGCTGGGCATCGCCGCCGCCAACGCGGACCCGCAGGTCCGTACCGACGGTTCCGCGCTGACCGGCGGCAACAACGCGTTCCTCTCCTTCGGCCACGGCGAGCACCGCTGCCCGTTCCCGGCTCAGGAGACCGCCGAGGTCATCGCCCGTACGGGCATCGAGGTGCTGCTGGACCGGCTCCCGGACATCGACCTCGCCGTCCCCGCCGAGCAGCTCACCCGACGCCCGTCCCCGTGGCTGCGCGGCCTGACGGACCTGCCGGTGGTCTTCACACCCACGCCCGCCCTCGGAACCACCGCCGAAAGTACCCTCGCAACCGCCCTCGGAGGCCAGAGATGACCCGGATCGCCCTCGACCCCTTCGTCACCGACCTCGACGGCGAGAGCGCCCGGCTGCGGGCCGCGGGCCCGCTCGCCGAGGTGGAACTGCCGGGCGGGGTGCACTGCTACGCGGTCACCCACCACGCGGAGGCGCGGCAGCTGCTCACCGACAGCCGGCTCGTGAAGGACATCAACGTCTGGGGAGCCTGGCAGCGCGGCGAGATACCGATGGACTGGCCGCTGATCGGCCTCGCCAACCCGGGCCGCTCCATGCTCACCGTCGACGGCGCGGACCACCGCCGGCTGCGCACCCTGGTCGCGCAGGCGCTGACCGTGAAGCGGGTGGAGCGGCTGCGGGCCGGCATCGAGGCGCTGACCACGGCGAGCCTGGACCGGCTGGCGGCGCTGCCCGAGGGCGAGAAGGTCGACCTGAAGGCGGAGTTCGCGTACCCGCTGCCGATGAACGTGATCAGCGAGCTGATGGGCGTGGACAGCGCGGACCACCCGCGGCTGAAGGAGCTCTTCGAGAAGTTCTTCTCGACGCAAACGCCGCCCGAGGAGGTCCCGCAGATGATGGCGGACCTCACGGCGCTCTTCACGAAGATCGTCGACGCCAAGCGGGAGAATCCGGGCGACGACCTCACCAGCGCCCTGATCGCGGCCTCGGAGGACGGCGACCACCTCACCGACGAGGAGATCGTCAACACCCTCCAGCTGATCATCGCGGCCGGTCACGAGACCACGATCAGCCTCATCGTCAACGCGGTCGCCGCGCTCCAGACCCACCCCGAGCAGCGCAAGCAGGTGCTGAACGGGGAGGTGCCGTGGGAGAACGTGATCGAGGAGACGCTGCGCTGGAACACCCCCACGTCCCATGTCCTGATCCGGTTCGCCACGGAGGACATCGCGGTGGGCGAGAAGGTCCTGCCCAAGGGCGAGGCGCTGATCGTCTCCTTCGGCGCGCTCGGGCGCGACGAGGCGCAGCACGGGCCGACGGCCGGTGACTTCGACGTCACCCGCTCGCCCAACCGCCACATCGCGTTCGGCCACGGCCCGCACGTCTGCCCGGGTGCGGCGCTGTCCCGGCTGGAGGCGGGGGTGGCACTGCCCGCGCTGTACGAGCGGTTCCCGGACCTGGAGCTCGCCGTTCCGGCGTCCGAGCTGCGGAACAAGCCGATCGTCACCCAGAACGACCTGTACGACCTGCCGGTGGAACTGGGCTGAGCTGCGGCGTCCCCCACGGCCTCCCCGTAGGCCGCCCACGTACCGGAGCGGGTGTCTCATCCGACGGACACGGTCCTCGACCCCGTCCTTGAGGTACTACGCTCCGGTTCGTGGCCGATATCCAGATTCCCGCTGACATCAAGCCCGCCGACGGACGCTTCGGCGCCGGTCCTTCCAAGGTGCGGACGGAGGCGCTCGACGCGCTGGCCGCCACCGGTACGTCTCTTCTCGGTACGTCACACCGCCAGGCCCCGGTCAAGAACCTGGTCGGCGCGGTGCGTCAGGGCGTGCGCGACCTCTTCTCCCTCCCCGAGGGGTACGAGGTGATCCTGGGCAACGGCGGCTCCACCGCCTTCTGGGACATCGCGACGCACGGACTCATCGAGACGAAGTCCCAGCACCTCACCTTCGGCGAGTTCTCGTCGAAGTTCGCGAAGGCCGCCAAGCTCGCCCCGTGGCTGGCCGACCCGACCGTGATCGCCTCCGACCCGGGCACCCACCCGGAGCCGAGCGCCGAGGCGGGCGTGGACGTCTACGCGTTCACGCACAACGAGACCTCGACCGGTGTCGCCGCGCCGGTCAAGCGCGTCGCGGGCGCCGACGAAGGCTCCCTGGTCCTGGTGGACGCCACCTCCGGCGCGGGCGGCCTGCCGGTCGACATCACCGAGTCGGACGTCTACTACTTCGCCCCGCAGAAGTCGTTCGCCTCCGACGGCGGGCTCTGGATCGGCGTCTTCTCCCCGGCCGCCCTGGAACGCGCCGCGCGCGTCCACGCGTCGGGCCGCCACATCCCGGAGTTCTTCAGCCTGCCGACGGCGATCGACAACTCGCTCAAGAACCAGACGTACAACACCCCGGCCCTGGCCACGCTCTTCCTCCTGAACGAGCAGCTGAACTGGCTGAACTCGCAGGGCGGCCTGGACTTCTCGGTCGGCCGCACGGCCGCCTCTGCGCGGAACCTGTACGGCTGGGCGGAGGAGTCCAAGTACGCGACCCCGTTCGTCACCGACCCGGCGAAGCGCTCGCAGGTGATCGGCACGATCGACTTCTCGGACGAGATCGACGCCGCGGCCGTCGCCAAGGTGCTGCGCGCCAATGGCATCGTCGACACCGAGCCGTACCGCAAGCTGGGCCGCAACCAGCTGCGCGTGGCGATGTTCCCGGCGATCGACCCGGCGGACATCCAGGCGCTGACGGCCTGCGTCGACTACGTGATCGAGAAGCTGTAACAGGCACGGCGTCACGCGAATACGCGTGCGAAGGGCCCCACGCACATCGGGTGCGCGGGGCCCTTCGTCGTTCACTCGGCCGGGTGGCGGAACGGCTTCCGGGCACGGGCGGGGGTGCGTCCGACGACAGGCGGCGGTTACGGCAGCCACCAGGTGTACGCCCCCGGGCAGACGGCCACGCTGCCCGATTCGATCGGCGCCCCGGTGACCCTCGATGTCGCCGAGCTGATCCGGGCCGGCCGCCCCCGGAGCTGATCAGCCGGCGGCCGCATCCTGGAACAGGGACACCGGGGTGTCGAAGACGCCGCCGCCGATCCGGCCGTGCGTACCGGTCTCCTCGATCATGCCGAGCAGCACCATCGGGCCGGTACCGGCCGCGGTGATCCGGGCGGCGCTGGTGCCGATGTACTTGCCCGTGCCGCCCGAGGCGCAGGGGGCACCCGGTCCGGTCCCGGCGGCGAACGGGCGGGCCAGCAGCCTGGCCGGCCGGTCGGCGGCGTCCTCGGGAAGATACTCGCCGAGCGCGGCGCGTACCGCGGGCGCGTACTCCAGGGCCTGGCCGCCGAAGCCGAGCACGTCGACCACCGCGCTGTCACCGACCGCGCCGAGGACACGGCGCCCTTCGTGAGCAGGCTCGACCGGACCGCGGGGCGCAGTGGCGGGAACGGTGAACCAGCGGCCCGGTGTTCCGGCCAACTGCACCCCGAATTCCGTGCCGTTGCCGCCGGCCCGGGTGATCAGGGTGGCGTCCGGCACCCCTTCGGCGGCGCCGAGGGCGAGCGAGGCCGCGGCCATCCACAGGTTGAGGGCGAAGGCGCCCGCGCCGTCGAGGAAGGCCACGGACCGCTCGGACAGTCCGGATCCGGGCGATCCGTCGCCGGCCACCGGTCCCCGCAGCCGCGCGGCCACCAGCCGGGACCCGGCGAGCGTACGGCTGTGGCACTCGTCGCCTTCGGCGAGTGCGGCGGACATCAACGGATACAGCTCGACGGGACCCGCCTCCGGCGCGGCCGTCAGTACGGCCGCCAGTTCCTCGGCGAAGGCGCCGTTGAGCCAGCGGTGGTGTGCCACGATCCGGGGGTCGGCGGTGCCCAGACGCAGGGCGTACTCCTGGCCCTCGTTGAGCACCGCGTACCGCACCCGGCGCGGACCGGCGGCCGTGTCGGTGTCCGACGGGCCCAGGTCGTGCACCACGTGCAGGGCCATGGACGGTGAGACGGCACCCGCGAGGGGCACCACGATGTCGTGGTCCTGGGCCGCGCCCACCGGCACCTCGCCGGAGACGGCCAGCCGCCTGCCCTCCTCGACGCCGTCCGCCCAGCCCTCGAGGACGCAGGCCAGGGCGAGCGAGTTGAGCACCGGAGCGGGGATGGTGGCCGGGTCGCCGAAGGGAGGCCCGGCGTGCAGCAACAGCCGGTCCTCGCCGAGGACCTCGCGCACGGTGGTCATTCCGGTCCAGGCCGGACGGCAGCGGGCCAGCAACTCGAAGGCCCGCTGGTCGGCAGTCGGCGCAGGGGCCGTCTCCTGTGCCGTGGTCGTCGCCGGGGTCGTCGTCATGCCTGCGCCGCCTCGGCGCCCCCGTCGCGCACCCACGTCTCGGAGAGCGCGAGCGCGGCGGACTGGGCGGGGCCGTTCAGGAAGTCGCGTTCCACCGTGGAGCCGGGCAGGACGGCGCCGTTCACGGTCACGTGCGCGGCCCCGGCCGTCCGGAACACGCTGAACATCTCGTGCTGTCCGGTGCCGGACTGCGGTCCGGGGACGTCCACGGCGAAGGGGCTGCCGAGGTCTTCCCACGTCATCGCCAGGGACAGCCCGCGCTCCCCGGCACGCGCCGACTCGGTGTGCACCGTCGCCCCGTCGCCCTCGGTGGTGAACACGGCGCCGCCGACCAGTTCCAGTGTGTCGAGCGCGGCCGACGCCGGGCGGAACAGCACGAAACGGCGGACGAATCCGTCGATCAGGAATCGGGCCAGCGGCTCGTTGTCGGTGAGCGCCAGCCGTACGGGGGCCGGGCCGTCCGCCCCCTCGGCACGGTTGTCGTAGGGGTCCTCGACGGTGAGGACGAGGCTGCCGGGACCGAACTCGGAGGCCGTCACGCGGAAGAACAGCGAGAGCGCGGACCAGTCGCCGGCCGGGTCCGTCTTGAGGTAGATGAAGGGGTTGTCGCCGGTCCAGTCGACCTTGCCGGGGCGTACCACGTCGGCCATGAGCGTAAGTCCTTGTCTGTGCGGGGCGGGTGGAGCGGGTTTCTGACGGGCTGGGCGGGGCTCAGAGGCCCTGGGCGGCGCGCAGTTCCAGGAAGTCGGAGGTCGGCTCCCAGCCGAGCAGGTCGCGGGCCCGGTTGCTGGAGAAGACGGAGGCGCGGGGACTGGTCCGGTAGAGCCGCGGGTTGCGGATCTCCGGCAGCTCGCCGAAGCGCTCGCGGTACCACTCCAGGGTGGGTTCGGGCCGGCAGGTGTCTGCGGCGGAGAGGAAGAACGCGCCGTACCGCAGCCCGTCGGTCTCCAGGGCGGCGCGGAAGCCGCGGGCGACGTCCTGGGCGGTGACGTAGTAGTAGAGCCAGTGCAGTTCGGGGTTGTCGATGAAGTCGACGAACTCCGGCAGCGTCTCGGGCAGCACCACGGCGAGCGGACGCAGACAGATGACGTCCATGTCGGTGCCGCGGGTGAAGCTCAGCCCCATCTCCTCGATGATCCGCTTGCTGACGCTGTACGCCTGCACGGGGCGGTTCTCGTGGTCCTCGTCGACGGAGAGGTAGCGGGGTGTCCAGTCGGCCCGCATCTCGGAGAGCCCGCAGGCCGAGATGGACGAGGTCAGGACGGTCTTGCGGACGCCGTTCTCGGCTGCCGCCTGGAGCACGTGCCAGGAGCCGAGGGTGTTGACCCTGATGTACGACTCGGGGGCGGCCTTCCAGTCGTAGTCGATGGCGGCCAGGTGGACGACGGCGTCGGCGCCCTTGGTGACCTGGCGGACCGCCTCCAGGTCCATCACGTCCGTCTGCACGTAGGTGACGGAGGCGTCGGACGCGACCCGGTCGGCGTTGGTGACGTCGAAGGTGCGTGCCAGCTCCTCGACGACGTACCGGCCGACCCGGCCCGAACCGCCGGTGACGACGACCTTGGAAATGGGACGCATGAGTGGTTCCTCTCGGGACTCGATTTGCTCTGAGGTGTTCTGGACCGGGCCGGAGCGGCTGTTGGCCGGGCTGGAGCGGTTCTTGAAAGGTGGGAGGCGCAGCGGTGTCAGAGGTCCAGGACCAGCCGCTCGCACCGGGTCCGCGAGACGCAGATCATCATGTAGTCGCCCGCGGCCCTTTCGTCGGCGTCGAGCACGCTGTCGCGGTGCTCGGGCACCCCTTCCAGCACCCTGGTCTCGCAGGAGCCGCACGTACCCGATTCGCAGGACCAGTCGACCCGCACCCCGGCGGTCCGCAGCACGCTGAGCACGGAGGCGCCGGCCGGTACCCGGTGGCTGCTGCCGTCGCCGGCGAGCACCACTTCGAACTCCCGGTCGTGCGCGGTGACTTCGTCCGGTACGGGGACGGCGGCGAACCGTTCCAGATGCAGGTCCCAGCGGCCCTCGCACGCCGCGTGGAGCTCTTCGAGGGCGGTGAGCAGGGGGCCGGGGCCGCAGGAGTACACCGCGGTGCCGGGTGCGACACCGGACAGCAGTGCGCCGAGGTCGAACCGGCCGTCGGTCTCGTCCGTGTGCAGCCGTACCTGCCCCGGTCCGCAGGCGGTCAGTTCGTCGACGAAGGCCATCCGGTCCCGTTCCCGGGCGAGGTAGACCGCGCGCCAGCGCTGCCCGGCCCGCTCGGCGGCGCGCACCATCGCCAGGACCGGGGTGATCCCGATGCCTCCGGCGATGAACAGGTACTCGGGGGCGGCCGAGACCCGGAAGTGGTTGCGGGGTCCGCGCACCCGCAGGGTGTCACCCGGCCGGAGCCGGTCGTGGACGTGCACCGAACCGCCCCGCCCGTCCGCCGAGCGCAGCACCGCGACCCGCCACCGGGTGCGGTCGTCCGGGTCCCCGCACAGGGAGTACTGGCGGACCAGTTCACCGCCGTCCGGCCCGGCGCCGGGCAGCAGCAGGTCGATGTGGGCGCCCGGTTCCCACGGCGGCAGCTCCGCCCCGTCTGGTGCCCGCAGGGTGAGCGCGACGATGTCCTCGGCGACCGGCCCGCACGACTCGACCCGGAGGGTCAGTGTTCCGGGCGGTCCGGATTCCACGGCGGGCGGCTCGGGGAGTTCGGCCGGCGGGCGCGGTGCCTCGGGCCGCTCCAGCTGGAGGGTCATGGTGTTCTCCCGGGGTGACACGGCGAATGGGACGCACTCGCGCGGTGAGGATGTGTGCCGCAGGGGCAGGGCCGCGTAGCTGACGCGACGGGCCGCGTGGAGAAGGGGTGGTGAAGGACAGGAGCCGGGAGGGCTCAGGAGGTGGCGCGGGCGGTGTACCGCTCGGCGAGCCACCGGTTGAAGCGGACCAGGACCACCTCGCTGGGCGCGTAACGGCCGCGCGGGGCGAAGCGGGAGTGCAGCCCGCGCTGCACGCCGGACCAGGCGAAGACGTCCTCGACCATGACGCCCGCGAGGTCCTCCTTCTCCTTGATCCAGTTCTCCTCGAAGTCCGGGCGCGCGAGCGTGGATTCGGGGTAGAGCCAGGTGGCGCCGAAGACCGACGACTTGGTGCCGGTGGGCAGCCAGAGGAAGTACTTGACCTTGTCGGGCATGGCCACGATCAGCAGGTTCGGCATGACGGTGACGTAGGAGAGCCGCTCCTGCTCGTGCACGGTCAGCCCGGGAAGCAGCGGCTGGAGGACCTTGCCGGTGTGGGTGGGCGACGAACCGGCTTCGCGGCCGAGGATCTCGTACGCGATGATGCCGCGCTCGACGTCGTTGAGGGAGGAGTCGAAGTCGATCCGCTCCTCGGGCGTCGGGTAGACCGGGTTCCAGGTCTTGGCGTGCAGATGGGCGCAGTGGTAGCACTCGTCCGCGAAGATCTTCCAGTTCCACTCGTACGGGTCGAGCTGCTGGGGCTCGGCCGCGCGCAGTTCGGACATGCCGTAGCCGGCGAGCTGCTCGGAGAGGTGGCCGAGGCGCTCGGCGACGGGGGCGATGGTGTCGTCGAAGGTGATGAAGACGAAGCCCTCCCAGACCTCCGAGCGGACCTCGGGCAGCCGGACGGCCGCCTTGTCGAAGCAGGGCACGTCGTTGAGGTCGGGGGCGGACTGGAGCACACCGTCCAGGCCGTAGACCCAGCTGTGGTACGGGCAGCGGAACCGGCGGGCGTTGCCGCGGCCCTCGATCAGGGGCATGGCCCGGTGCTGGCAGACGGCGGACCGGACGTGGACCTCGCCGTCGGCGCCGCGGACGACCATCAGCGGGTCGTCGCCGACGGTGACGGAGTAGTAGTCGCCCTTGTCCGGGATGTCGGTGGCCCGGCCGACGCAGAACCACTCGTGGCCCCAGACGGCGTCCATCTCGAAGGCGTGGAACTCGGGCGAGGTGTAGCAGGCCGGCGGCAGGGACACGGCCTCTTCGATGCCGAGGATGCTGGGCGCGAAGTCCTCGACGGGGACGGGGCAGGCGGGTGCGGGGCTGTTCATGAGGTACTCCTGTCGGGCTGGGACGGGGCTCCGGGGAGGGCGGGCGGGCTTCGGGCGAGGGGGCCGGCGGGGCAGGGCCCGGGCGCGGACGGGGCTCACGCCGAAGCGGCGGCTCGGGGCGGCGGGGATCAGGCGAGGGCGGTGATGAGGGCCTTCATCCAGGGACCGAGGTCGCGCGGGAGCTGCGCGCTGATCAGGTTCCGGTCGACGACGACGGGCTCGTCGATCCAGTTGGCGCCCGCGTTGACCAGGTCGTCGCGGATGGCGGCGACGCTGGTGACGGTCCGGTCCCGCAGGATGCCGGCGGAGACGGGGACCCAGCCGCCGTGGCAGACGATCGCGAGCGGCTTGCCCGCTGCGTCGAAGTGCCGCACCAGGTCGAGCACCCGGGAAGAGCGGCGCAGCAGATCGGGAGCGAAGCCGCCCGGTACGACCACCGCGTCGAACTCCGCCGCGTCCACCTCGTCCGCCGCGACGTCCACGGGGTACGGGCCGTAGCCGGTCTTGCCCTTGACCGCGTCCCGGGTGACTCCGGCCACCACCACGTCGGCGTTCTCCTCGCGCAGCCGGATCACCGGATAGAGCAGCTCCGACTCCTCGAAGTAGTCGGCGGCGAGGACGAGAATCTTGCGGCCCTGAAGCGACATCGGTTTTCCTCCGGCACATCAGCACACCGTTCGGGCCGGTGTGTTCATTCACAGTAAACACAGATGTTCACGATGAAGAACACCCTTGTCAAGACCTGCCGGATCCGCTCGAGAAGGACACAGACGAGAAACGCCCCCGACTCCGTGAGGAGAAGGGGGCGTGGAGAGAGCAGTCGCGGTCAGCCGCGGCAGGCGGGGGTACGACTCAGAGGTACCAGCCGGAGATGCCGGTCAGATGTCCGCGGCGGGATCGGCCACCGAGAACCACACGGCTCGGGCCCGTCGGTCTCCGGCGTTCCAGAAGCGGTGCGGGCTGGTGGAGTCGAACGCGATGGAGTCACCGGGGCCGAGGGTGAACTCCTCGAAGGCGATCCGTACCCGCAATTCCCCTTCCAGGACCAGCCCGTACTCCCGCCCGGAGTGCCGGATGAAGCGCTCGCCGGGCGCCGAGCCCGCCCCCACTTCGTACACGATCTCGCGGAAGTCCACGCCCTGTTCGGGGTACGGGGTGAGCAACTCCCAGCGCATGCCGGTCTCTACCTCGATGGCCCGCCGCGCCCCCGCACGCTGCACGAACCTCGCCTCCCCGGCCGTCGTGGGCGGGGCGCTCGCCGACGCCGCACCGCGGTCGCCCGCGGCCGGACCACCGGCCACACGTACGCCGTCCGCGGAGCCCTCCACCGAACCCGCCGAATCGCCCGGCCCCGCCGAGTCCGCCGGTCCCACCACGTCGGCCGAGTCGAAGAGGCGGTCCATCGACAGCCCCAGTTCGGCCACGGCGTCGTACAGCATGCTCACCGAGAGGGCCGTACGGCCGCGCTCGGCCTGGGAGATGTGGCTCGGTGAACAGCCCAGCCGGCGGGCGAGTTCCCGCAGGCTCATCCCCTTCGCCTCACGGGCGGAGCGCAGCCGCGCACCCAGTGCGACCCAGCGCCCCTTGTCGCCCTCGGTGGGTCCTTCAGTCGTCGCCCCGGTAGTCATGTGCGCGAGTGTACAGAGGCAGCGCACAGAACCGATCCTGACCGAACACGATGCTATCGAGATGTTCACAGTCATTGACAGGTGTTCTGTCCAGGTGGACAGTAATGCGCCATCGGGACTCGTGTGTTCACCCGAAGCGCCAACAGAGCATCCGGCAATCCGCTCGCATTCCCGCCGATGTCACTCGCTGGTGCAGAAAACACCCCACCCATACACTCTCTGAACGCCTCGTCGCCCTGTCGGCGTGGCGTCCTGCTCCGGGAGCCCTCTCATGGCGACGACCTCGATCATCGACGACAGTCCGCTGTCGCGATTTCACAAGAAACTGCTGATCCAGTCCTCCGGCGGACCGTTCCTCGACGGATGGCTGCTCAGCATCGTCGGTATCGCGCTGGTCGGTATGCAGCCCGACCTGGGGCTGAGCGCCACCGAGCTGAGCCTCGCCGGCGCCGCCGCGCTGATCGGCATCTTCATGGGCGGTCTTGTCTTCGGACGAGTCACCGACCACATCGGCCGCGAGCTGATGTACACCCTCGACCTGCTCATCCTGGTCGGCGCTTCGCTGCTCTGCGCGTTCGTCACCGACGGCTGGCAGGTCATCGCGCTGCGGTTCGTCGTCGGTCTCGCCATCGGCGCCGACTACCCGATCGCGACCGCCCTGCTCGCGGAGTGGCTGCCCGCCAAGAAACGCGGCGCGATGCTCGGCTCGCTCGTGGTCGCCTGGTACATCGGCGCCACGCTCGCCACCATGCTCGGCTTCCTGCTCACCGAGTGGCTGGGGCACGGAGCCTGGCGGATCATGCTCGCCAGTGCCATCGTGCCGGGAATCATCATCCTGCTGCTGCGCGTCGGCACACCCGAATCACCGCGCTGGCTGGTCTCCAAGGGCCGGACCGACGAGGCCCGGGCCGTGGTCCGCAAGGTGTACGGGGACGACGCCGACTTCGACAGCATCACGGCGGTCGAACCGCGGACCACCGTCCAGCTCGGCTTCCGCGGCCTGCTGCGCGGCGAGTACCTCAAGCGCACCTTCTTCTGCGGCATGTTCTATCTGTGCGCGGTCACCCCGGTCTTCGCGATGTACACCTTCGGCCCGACCGTGCTGGCGTCCTTCGGACTCGACGGCGGCAACCTCGAAAACCTCGGCGCCACACTGATCAGCGTGGTCTTCCTGATCGGCTGTCTGCCCGCGCTCCGCTGGTGCGAGACCACCGGCCGCCGCCCGCTGCTCCTCTGGTCGTTCGCGATCATGCTGATCCCGTTCACCGTGCTCGGCCTGTTCCCCACCGGCCCGACCGTCCTGGTCATCGCCTGCTTCTGCCTGTACGCGCTGGCCTCCGGGGGGCCGAACATCCTGGAGTGGTCCTACCCCAACGAGATCTTCCCGACCGAGATCCGGGCCACCGCGATGGGTGTGGTCACCGCGATCTCCCGCATCGGTGCGGCGATCGGCACGTATCTGCTGCCGCTCTCGCTGAACAAGTACGGCAACGGCCCGACCATGCTCATGGCTGCCGCGCTCACCCTGGCCGGTCTGGTCGTCTCGCTGCTGCTCGCACCGGAGACCAAGGGCAAGTCGCTCTCCGAAGCCAGCGGCATCGGCACCGCCGCCAAGGACCCGGCCGGCCCCGTGGCCACCGAACCGACACGCACCGTCGTCTGAACCACCTCTCCGGACAGGGGAACCCCTCGCCCCCGTCCCGACGGGCCCGGCCGGCTACGACTGCGGCCGGGCCCCGTCCGTCCCCCACCCCGCCCGCACCTCGACCAGGAAGACCACGCCCATGCCCCCGCCCACCACCACCACCGTCCCCCCGCACGAGCTGACCCTCACCCGGGCGGTTCGCGCCCTGGAGTCCGGTGAGCTGACCGCCACCGCGCTGCTGGCCGGCTGCCTGGAACGGATCGATGCCCGCGAGCCCGTGGTCGGGGCCTGGGAACACCTCGACCGGGACGCCGCCGTGCGTCACGCCGGGCTGCTGGACAACGGCCCTCGCCGGGGACTGCTGCACGGTGTCCCGGTGGGCGTGAAGGACATCATCGACACCGCCGACCAGCCCACCGGATACGGCTCACCCCGCCACCGGGGCCACCGCCCGGCCGACGACGCCTGGTGCGTGGCCCGGCTGCGCTCATCCGGCGCGGTGCTCGTCGGCAAGACGGTGACCACCGAGTTCGCCTACTTCACGCCGGGCCGAACCGCGAACCCGCACGACCCGGACCACACCCCGGGCGGCTCCTCCAGCGGTTCGGCCGCGGCCGTGGCCGATCACATGGTCCCGCTCGCCCTGGGCACCCAGACAGCCGCGTCGACCATCCGCCCGGCCGCGTACTGCGGCACCGCGGGCCATGTCGCCACGCCGGGCACCTTCCCGCTCACCGGCATCGCGGGGCTGAGCCACACGCTCGACTCCCTCGGCCTGCTCACCCGCACCGTCGAGGACCTCGCCCTGGCCCGTGCGGCCCTGCTCGGCCGCGCGCGACGCAGCGCGGACGCCGCCCTGCCGGACGTCCCGCACCCGGTGATCCTGGTCTGCTCCGGCACGGACGCCGGAACGCCGGGCCCCGTATACGGTTTCCACCCCACCGACCCGGCCATGGACCGGGCCGTGGAGGACACCCGCCGGGCGCTCGTCGCCGCCGGGGCCGAGGTCCGTGAGCTGGCGATCGACGCGGATCTCGCCGAACTGGTCCGTACGCACACCACGGTCATGGCGTACGAGGCCGCCCGTGCCCTCGCCGACGAATACGACGCGGGCGCGCTGCCCACCGCGTACACGGCACACGCGACAGGCGCGGCGACCGACGCGTACGAGGCCGGGCCCCCGACCGGCGTACCCGGGGAACAACCCCTCAGCGCCCCTCTGCGTCAACTCGTCGAGGACGGCCACCGGGTCTCGCGCACCGACTACCTGGCCGCGCTCGACCACGCGGCCGAACAGCGCCGCCGCCTCCATGCCCTGTTCGAATCGGCGGACGCCGTCCTCGCACCGGCCGCTCCGGGCCCCGCCCCCGTCGGCCTGGCCGCCACCGGCTCCCCGGTCTTCAGCCGGCCCTGGCAGGTGCTGGGACTGCCGACCGTGACGATCCCGGGCCACCGGGACGCGAACGGCCTCCCTCTCGGGGTGCAGTTGATCGGACGGGTCAGCGGCGACGAACACCTACTGGCGGTCGCCCATCACGTGGAACGCCTGCTGGCCCCGCCAACCACCTGACGAGCGAATCCACCGCCCCGGCGTCATCCGGTTCCCCCCGCTCCACGCGCCCGCCCCCGCTCCCAGCGCCGTTCGCCGTCGCACCACTCCTCCGTCGGCACCAGCCCCGCCGCGGCGGCCACGGCGGCGGAGGCGTCATGGTCCGGATGGACATGGGCGACGACGGTACGCACCACACCCACCCCCATCAGGCAGGCCACCAGCCCGACCGCCGCCTCCTTCGCGTACCCCTGCCCCTGCCACCGCGTTCCGACCACCCAGGCGACCTCCGCCTCCGCGTCACGCGCGTTCACCGTCGCCTGTACGTAACCGGCCAGACGGCCCTCGTCCCGTACCCGCAGTACCCAGTTCCACCAGCCCACGCCGGGGTCCGGCGAACCGGCTGTCCAGCGTGCGTAGCGGGCCCACAGCTCGCCGGGGGTCTCCGGGGCGCCTCCGGTGTACGCGTGCAGGGCGGGGTCGTCGAGCACGGCCGCCATCTCGTCCGCGTACCCGACCCGCAGCGGCAGCGCGTCCAGCCGGGCGGTGGCGAAGGGCCCGGGGCCGGGAATCATTCGGTTCTCCATAGCGGCCCGACCCTATGCGCACCGTGGCGGACCGGCGCGTCAGTTCCCCTTCCGCCGCCGTCCCATGAACACCAGGACGCCGATCCCCGCGAGCACCAGCACACCGGTCAGGGTCGTCCCCTTCGCCTCCCCGTCCTTCGCCCCGGCGGACGACGCCGACGAGTCGCCGCCCGGGGACGGCGACTTCCCGGCGTCCCCGCCGCCACCGCCACCGCCGCCTGCTGCTCCGGCTCCGTCCACGTCCACCCGCACCACATCGCTCCGCTCCCCCTCCGAGCCGAACATCAGCGCGGAGCCGTCCGCCGTGAACGTCACCGACTCGGCCTGTCGCTGCAGCGGAGCGCTGACCGCGTGGTCGGCGCCGAGCCTGCCGTTCTCGAAGACGTACCCACGGGCGCTGAAGTACGAGCGCAGCACCAGCTCCTTGCCGTCCGGCGAGAACGCCCCGTCCGTCACCCACGGCACCTCCCCCACCCGACGGAAGACGTTGGTCGCGCCGGTGGTGAGCTTCGCGGGGCCCTCGTACAGTCCGCCGCCGCCCTCGTTCTTCGACGCGATGTAGACCCGCCCGGTCGTGGGGTGGACCATCAGCGCCTCGGCGTTGCGCGGGCCGTCCGCGTACTTCACATCGAACTGTGTGGCGTCGACCGTCGCGTCCCGCAGCTGCTTCGGTTCCGGGAAGCGGTAGATCCAGACGTGGTCCCAGCTGCCGTTCAGGTTGTCGCCGATGTCACCGACGTACAGATTGCCGTCGGGCCCGAGCGAGATGGCCTCGATGTCGCGCGGCCGCCCCACCCCGCGCATCGTGATCGTCGCGACGGTCTTCCCGGTGCGGGAGTCGACGGCGTAGACGTACGGGCCGTCGTCGCTGTCGTTGTGCGTCCAGTAGATGCCGGGGTGGGTGCGGCTCGCCGCGAGGCCGCTGGACTCGGTGATCCGGGGGTCCTCGATCGTGAAGCTCCGGTCGGCCCCGTCTCCGGCCACGGCCGGAGCCGCCCCGGCGAGGAGGAGCAGCGCGACGGCTCCGGACACAGTCAGGTACGAAGGCATGACGCCAGTGTCCATCGTCACGTCGCAGGTCGCAGGAGTGATCCGCGATGATGACGCCATGCGTTTCACGTTTGTCGGCGATTCCATGACGATCGGCCGCGTCGGCGACTTCACCTGGCGCTACCGGATGTGGCAGCACCTCACCTCCACCCTCGGTGCCCCGTTCGCGATCGTCGGCCCGCGCAGCGAGCTGTACGACACCGGGGCGGACAGCCCCGTCAGTTACGAGTACGGCGCACCGGACTTCCCCGCCGAGGCCCGCGCCCATCTGGCCGGCTGGGGCGAGGGCTGGCTGCACATGGCCCCGGTGATCGCCGACACGGTCACCGAGCACCGTACGGACATCCTGCTCGTCTCGCTCGGCCTGATAGACCTCGGGTTCTACACGGACAGCGACCAGACGGCCCTGAACGCAAGGGCGTTCATCACGGCGGCCCGCACCGCGAACCCGCACGTCAAGATGGTGCTCCTGCCCGTGATACCGAACGTACGGGCCGAGTCGGACGCCCCGTTCGCCGCCGAGTGCGACCGCTTCAACGAACTCCTGGCGAAGGCCGTCGCCGACCTCGACGACCCGATGTCCCCGGTCCTGTTGGCCTCCCGTCCACCGGGATACGACATCCATCGGGACACGTACGACGGGACGCACCCCGGCCCCACCGGCGAACACAAACTGGCGGCCGCCTTCGCCGACGCGATGCACCAGGCGTGGGGCACGGGCGGCCCGTACGCGGCCCGTCCCTGACCGGCCGTGATACATCGACCAGCGCGGCCGTTCGCCCCTGAGGCCTGCCCCGCACGGGGTTCGCGCCACCTCACCGCCCCGCGGGCCGGGCCCTCACGTGCATCCGCTCCCCCTGCTCTCCGAACAGGCTGAGGAATTCGACCGGTCCGGGCCCGGCGCTGGCCCACGCATGGGGCGTACGCGTGTCGAACTCGGCGACCTCACCGGCCGTCAGCACCAGATCGTGTTCACCCAGCACCAGCCGCAGCCGCCCCGCCAGGACATACACCCACTCGTATCCCTCGTGCACCCGCTGCTCCAGCGGACCCGTCGCCCCGCGCCCGCCGGGCAGGATCTGCTTGTACGCGTGCAGCCCGCCGAGGTGCCGGGTCAGGGGCACGAAGGTCATGCCGTCCCGGGTGAAGGGGCGGAAGTGGATGCGCGGGTCGCCGGTGGCCGGGGCGCCGACGAGTTCGTCCAACTGCACCCCGTACGCCTTGGCCAGCGGCAGCAGCAGTTCGAGCGTGGGTTTACGGCCGCCCGACTCCAGGCGCGAGAGGGTGCTGAGGGAGATCCCGGTCGTCTCGCTGAGCTGCGCCAGCGTCGTGCCGCGCTCCTGGCGCAGAGCGCGCAGCCTCGGCCCGACGCCGGTCAGGACGGTCGAGATCTCGTCGTCCGTACGCTCGACGTGCGCCGGGCGCTGTCCGTCTTCTTCCATCTCCCCATTATTCGCCGTCCGGTATGCGCCGTCCCGGCGACGGGGTGTGTCAGGACGGCAGGATCATGGCCAGCGAGAGCCGGGTCAGCTCATCGGTCAGCCACTCGGCGTCGACCTGCCGGGGCCGGCGGCCGTGGTGGGCCATGAGTTCGTCCACCGAGTGGTTCAGCACCGTGACCGTCACGGCGTGGTCGCTCGGCACCGCCTCGCCCCGTCGCACGGCCCGCTCGGCCTCGGAGGTCAGGAACTCGATCCACATCGCCCGCCAGGTCGCGAGGTGGTTGTCCACCTCCCTGCTCACCCCCAGCACCTCGACGAACGCCACTCTGGCCGCGCACGGGTCCTCGGTGACGGCCTTCACATAGGCGTCGAAGAGCAGCCGGACCCGTTCCGCCGTCGGACAGTCCTCCATCCCCTCGGCCATCAGGGCGTTCTCGGCGGCGCGCAGCCCGTGGGTCGCGACCTCGTCGTAGATCGCCATCAGGAGCACCTCCCGTGAGACGAACTCCTGCCGGAAGATGTGGACGGGCACCTTAGCCTGTTCGCACAGAGCCTCGACGCTCGTGTGCGCGTACCCGTACGCGGCGAACAACTGACGCCCGGCACGCAGGAGTCGGTCCCGCGCCCCCGGCCCCTCCACGGCCTGCCCGGGCACCCTGTTCCGCTGGTTCGCCACGACACCCACCTTCGGTCCTCCTTCGTCGTCCGTACCGCCGCCCCCACTCTTCACGCTCTGCCCGGCCGATGGGGTGTCCGCCACGCGCTCGACCACGCGGAGGGTGACGTCCCGATCAAGTCCGAATGCCCATCGAACCGTTGCTACTGCGGTGTCAACTCCTCGATCCCGACCGGGACCCGGCGCACAAGCGGAACGCGGAACTCAGAGTGCGAAACTCGGAGCACCGCGAAAAAACAGACCCCAGAGGGGGCGGAACAACCCCCTTCCCGCCGCCCCATGGGCACCCACGCCCCCGAAAGGCCCAGGCGCGAGGGGGGATGCAGACCCGCCGACACGGGGGCGTCAAACACCCGCACACGACCTCCGGCGACCGCCGTCGGCGGGTGCGGAACTGGGCTCCGGAGCCGAGCGGACCTACGCTTTCACCCTCCGGGAAAGGGGGTCGCGTGGACCGCGACATACGCACGGTGGACGACGTACTCACGCTTCTGGACAACCTGTTCGCACGGGAGGCGGACCGCTGGACGGCCGACGGGGCGCCCTGGTGGGACAGCTTCTACGCGGACCGGACGAAGCCGGTTCCGTTCTTCGTGGCGAAGCCCGACGAGAGCCTCGCCTCGTACGTGGACCGCGGCCTGATCAACCCGGGGCGCGCCCTGGATCTGGGCTGCGGCCCGGGCCGTAACGCCCTCCACCTCGCGTCCCTGGGTTTCGAGGTCGACGCGGTGGACCTGTCCCAGGCAGCCATCGCCTGGGCCGAGGACCGCGCGCGGGAGGCGGGGGCCGACGTACGGTTCCACTGCGGCGACGCGTTCGCCCTCGCGGGGGCGGAGCTGACGGGCCCGTACGACCTGATCTACGACTCCGGCTGCTTCCACCACCTGCCGCCGCACCGTCGCATCAGCTACCTCGGCCTCCTCGACGACGTCCTCGCCCCCGGCGGCCACTTCGCCCTCTCCTGCTTCGCGGCCGGCGAGAGGGGCATGGGCTCCGAACTCCCCGACGCCTCCTTCTACGAGCAGGCCGGAGAAGGCCTCCACGGCGGCCTGGCCTACACGCCGGAGTCGTTGCGCCGGATCTTCGCCGACCTGACGGAGATCGAACTGCGCCGCATGCACGACGAACCGTCCGAGTCCCCGTACTTCGGCGAACCATTCCTCTGGACGGCCCTGTTCCGCAGTGCCCGTGCAGGTGCCGGTGCCGATCAGAGCCGTGTCACGGACCCGGCGTCGCGGGACGAAACGAAGGCACCGCAAGGCCGGTGAAGCGTGGGCCTCACCGGCCGTGGAGTGACCCGGACCGTCAGACCTTGGTGGTGCAGATCGTGTTGTACGGCCTGCCCGGGCTCGGGAACAGGTCCAGGGGTTCGTCGGTCCCGGCCGGGCATTCCTTGGCCGTCTTCGTCAGGGCGAGCACCTTGCTCACACCGCTGCCCCCGCTGCCGCAGGGGACTTCCTTGGCCTGGTCGTCCACGCAGTCGCCCTTCACCAACTGGCCGCCGCCCGCGCCCGCGTCGCCGGGGTGGTCACCGGAGAGGTTCCGGCCGCAGATGGTCTTGCTGGGGATGCCGGCGCTCGCGTCACTGGTGCCGATGGCGACCTTCACCGAGATGATCGCGTCCGTCCCGGCCGGGCACTGGATGGAATCGGCGAAGACGGCACCGTCCTTGATGACGAGAGCCTTGATCGTCGCCTTGGAGTCGTCGCAGTCCATGGCCTGGTAGCCGTCCTTCGACTCGCTGTGGTCGGGACCGGCACAGTCCCCGACCTTCCAGTCCTTGGCCTGGTGACTCCCGCTGTCGGACGACTGACCGCAGGCGGTGGCGGCCCCCAGGACAAGCGCGAGGGCGAGCACCGCCTTCGCGCAGTCCAGGAGAGCCGTACGAGAACTGCGCCGCGTCGAGGAAACGGTGCCACCGCTGCTTCGGCTGCCGCTCCGGGATCGCGTGCTGCCGTCAACGCTCATGCTTCTCCTCGAGTCCGTGAATGGGGGTGTGGCCCGCATAGGGGCGCGCGTGAGGACGACAGGACCGAGCCCCGCGGTTCCCCGAACGAGCCGACCACCTCACGAGCGGCGCGCGACCAACTCCCCATCCCCTTCGGTGCTTTGGCGCGTCAACGCCGTCGGGGTGGGGCCGCGAACGCGACGTCCGCGGCGTGCGCGATGACCTCCAGTTCGCCGCCGAGAGCCCATTCGGCGACCCGGGAGACCGCGGCGGCCGGGACCGCGTCGCTGATCCCCGGGGCGGCGGGGATGTCGTGCGTCGCGTGGCCGTCGTGCGGCATGACGACCCGGTACCCGAGCGCCAGCGCCGTACGGGCGGTCGCCTGGACGCATATCTCGGACATCACGCCGCAGATGGCGAGCGCCCGGACCCCGGATTCGTTCAACAGGCCGCGCAGCGGCGTCTCGTGGAAACCGTCGTCCCGGGTCTTGCGGATGACGACCTCCGCGGGGCCCGCCTCGACCTGGTGGTGGAGTTCCCAGCCGGACGTGTGCGGCTCGTCGCCCGCTCCGGGCGCCCCGTCGTTCTGTACGTGCACGACGAGCGCCCCACCCCGCCGGGCCCGTGCGATCAGGTCCGCGGTCCGGTCGACGAGCCGGTCCGTGTCGGGCACCGCCCTGTCACCGCAGACGGCGGCCGACTGAACGTCCACAACGAGCAGGGCCTCTACGGGCATCGCACGACTACTGGTCATCCCGCCATCATGTCCGTCCGCACCGAGCGCTTCCACGTGGTTTCTCCCGACCGTCCGGCCCACGGCATCGGACCTGGGCATGACCCGCAAGGTCTCGTGGCGACGTGACAGTTGGGGGTCTTTGTGTCACGTTCGTTTCCGGGTGAGGGGTGCTGCCGGGCCTGAACTCAGTCATCGCGGCATGCCGATGCGGGCGTGGCAGTACGTCGCGGCGCAGTAGGGGCGAAGGAACAGCCGGCGCGGCACACGCCATCATGTGCCGCATGGTTAACGCATCTCGGCGAAGTCTGCTGACCGCCCTCGCGGCCTCCGCCGCCTCCGTCCCGCTCACCGGCCTGGCCACCGCTCCGGCGCGCGCCGCCGCCCCGGACGTATCCGTGCGGCCTTTCGCGGCGTCGGCCGGTCCGGCCTCGGCTCGTTTCTCCGTGACGATGCCCCCGCTGGACGCCTCCTACTTCACCTCCGTGACGCTGAGCACCCCACTCACCGCCGCCGTCCTGCCGGGGACCCCGGCCCGTACCGAGGTGACCTCCGGCGGCAGGCGCGTCGCGCTGCTGACCCACGGTGCACGGACTGTCGTACTGCCGGGTCCGCAGCGTACGTTCATCGAGAACAAGCGGCCCTTCGTGGACGACTTCCGGCGCACGTTGCCGGACCTGTCGCTGCCGACCGCGGAGCGGCGGTACTGGGGCACTTCCCCGGGCGGCGGCAGCTGGTCCACGCTCGGCCCCGCCGACACCGACTACTCGGTGGTGCCTGGTACCGGCGTCATCACCCTGACCACCGAGAACGCCAGCCGTCACGCCAGCCTGCGCGACGACGAGATCACCGACGTCGATGTGCGCTCCGTGGCGGGCTTCGACAAGGTGCCCACCGGTCAGGCGTGCTCGTACGCGCTGTCCTTCGGCTATCAGGACACCCACAACAACTACCGGGCCCGGCTGTCCTTCCTCACCACGGGCGCGGTCGAACTGCGCGTCGAGAAGGAGGTCGCCGACACGGTCACCCAGCTGACGTCGTACCTGACACTCGCCACGGGCGTGCCCGCGGGCACCGAATGGACGATCCGGGTGCGCCGTGAGGGCTCCCGCATCCAGGTCAAGGCGTGGCGTTCGGCGTCGGCAGAACCTTCCGCGTGGGCCGTCGACGTCAGCGACTCCACCTTCACCAAGGGCCGGGTGGGCCTGCGGGCGCTGGCCAACACCGGCTGCACCAACCTGCCGGTCAAGCTCGCCGTCAGCCGCTTCCAGGTGGATGTCGCGAACTGGAACGTCCCGCCCAGTGTCACTCACGGCGACTGGGTGCGTGTGCTGTCCCGGCCCTTCGACGGTACGTGGACCGATGAGGTGGAGCGGAGCATACGCGGCTGGGCCGGTTCCACGGCTCCGGACACGCTCGCGTACGCCGCGATGTTCCTCGGCGGGGCGCCCACGGTGACGGCCGGGGCGGGGCCGGCCCAGGGCACGCAGGTGCTGGGCGAGGCCGGGTACGGGTACCTGAACCCTCAGGGCTACCGCTATGAGGGCGCCGACTTCCACGAGTACATGAACATCGGCTGGACCTTCGACGACGGCGCCTACACCGGGCCGTCCAGCAAGCAGGTCGGCAATCTCGACTGCTCCGGCTACACGCGCATGGTGTACGGCTACCACATGGGCGTGCCGCTGGCCGCGGGCGAGGACACCTCCCGACTGCGGATTCCCCGCAAGTCCCGGCACATGGCCGACTACTCGCCCGGTGTGCGCGTCGACCGGACCGACGGCATCAATCCGCCCGCCGCGGCGCTGCTCCAACCCGGTGACCTGGTGCTGTTCAACGCCGACTCCGGCGACGACAGCCCGACGGTCACCGTCGATCACGTCGGCATCTACCTGGGCGAGGACGCCGCCGGCAAGCGCCGCTTCCTCTCCAGCCGCAAGACCGTCAACGGGCCCACCATGGCCGACCTCGGCGGTGCCTCCCTGCTGGACGGTACGGGCACCTACGCGAGGACTCTGCACACGGTCCATCGCCTCTGACACCACGCCATGCGGCCCGGCTCCGGCGATGTTTCGCGCCCCCTCGGGTGCGTACCCGCCGGAACGGCAGTGCTCAGCGGGCCAGGCGCCCCAGCAGCGAACCGGCGGCGACGATGCCGACCAGGGCCGCGAAGGCGAGGACCGCGAGGTCGAGGGCGAGATGGGCGTGGGTGCCGATGAGGAGGCCGCGCAGGGCATCGACCTCGTAACTCAGCGGGTTCACCCTGCTGACGGCCTGGAGCCAGCCGGGCATCAGCGCGACCGGGTAGAGCGCGTTCGAGGCGAAGAAGAGCGGCATCGTGATGGCCTGGCCGATGCCCATCAGCCGGTCGCGGGTGAGGACGATCCCGGCGATCGTCACCGACAGGCAGGAGAAGAACGCCGAGGCGAGCACGACCACCAGCACGACACCCAGCAGCCGCAGCGGGTTCCACGTCATGCCCACGCCCAGCAGGGCGGCGATCGCGATGACGACCGCGGCCTGGATCACCGCCTTCACCCCGGCGGCGAACGCCTTGCCCGTCACCAGGGCAGTGCGCGGCGTGGGGGTGACCATGAGTTTGGTGAGGACGCCGGAGTCCCGCTCCCAGATGATCATGATGCCGTAGAAGATCGCGATGAACATGGCCGACTGGGCGATGATGCCGGGCGCGAGGAAGTCGAGATAGGGGACGCCCCCGGTGGGGATGGCGTGGATACGGGAGAAGGTCTCGCCGAAGATCAGCAGCCAGAGGGCGGGCTGGACGGCGCGGGTGTAGATCTCGGTGCGGTCGTGGAGCAACTTCTGCAGTTCGACGGCGCACATCGCGGCCACTCTCGCCGGTACGACGCGCCAGGCGGCGCGAGGCGGTGGCGGGGTCAGCAGCAGTGCGAAGCGCTGGTCGGGCGGGCCGGACTCAGCCGAGGCGGGATGCGGTGCGACGGGTACGGCGGACATCTCGGAACGCTCCTTTCCCTTCGTCGGAACCCGAGCCGGATCCGAGGTCGTCCAGTCCGCGTCCGGAGTGGTACCGGAAGACATCCTCCAAGGACGGCGGTGGCAGGTCCGTCTCGCCGGATTCCCGACGGTGGGCGACGAGTTCGTTCTTCAGCTCGGCGGGGGTGCCGATCGCGCGGAGTCTGCCGAGGTGCATCAGCGCGAGCCGGCCGCAGCGCTGGTCGGCCTCGTCCATCGAGTGGGTGGTGACCAGCACGGTCATGCCGGTGCCGGTCCGTATCTCGGTGATGCGGTCCCAGACGCTGTCCCGTGCGATCGGGTCGAGGCCGATGGTCGGCTCGTCCAGGATCATCAGCCGGGGCGCGCTGACCAGGGCCTGCGCGAGTTCGAGGCGGCGGACCATCCCGCCGGAGTACGTGGCGGCGAGCCGGTTCGCGACCTCGCCGAGGCCGACCGCGTCCAGCGCCTGGGAGACCCGCGCGGCGCGCTGGCGGCGGGGTACGTCGAAGACGCGGGCGAAGAGCTGGACGTTCTCCCGGCCGGTGAGGCTCGCGTCGGCCGACAGTTGCTGCGGTACGTAGCCGAGCAGGCGCCGTACGGCCATCTTGTGCCGGGCCGCGTCGTGGCCGAAGACCTCGATGACGCCGGGCGGTACGGGCAGGAGTGTGGTGATCGCGCGCAGGGTGGTGGTCTTGCCCGCGCCGTTGGGCCCGAGGAGACCGAACACCTCCCCCCGGCCGACCAGCAGGTCCAGGCCGTCGACGGCCTTCGCCTCGCCGAAGCTGTAGCTCAGGCCGGTGCAGTTGAGGGCGGGGGCCAGGTCGGTTGCCGTGGTCACGCGATCTCATCCCCTTCGCGCAGTGGGTTTTCCTCGCACAGTGGGTTTCCCTCGCACAGCGGGTTTCCCTCCCGCATCGGGTCCCCCTCACGCAGGGAGTCGGCCAGTCCGCGCAGGGCCGGGAGCGCGGCGGCGAGCGCCGCCCGGTCGTCCGGGCCGAGCCGGGCCAGGTGTTCACGGAAGAGCGCTTCGCGACGGGCGCGCCAGTCGCGAAGCTTCCCGACCCCCGCCGGAGTGGGATACAGCAGCGCGGCACGCCCGTCCCCGGGGTCCTTCTCGCGGCGCAGCAGTCCTTCGGCGGCCAGGTGGTTCACCAGGGTGCTGACCGAGTTGGCCGCGAGACAGAGACTGTGTGCGGCCGTCGAGACCCGGATGCCGGGCTCGGCGGCCACCAGCCGCAGCAACTCGGCATGCGCCCCGCGCAGCCGGGGAACACCCATGCCACTCCACAGGCGTCGCCGGGCGAGCCTCTGTATGCGGGGCAGGAGTCCGGCGAGCTCATCGGGGAGATCACTCGCCGCCATCTGCCCATTTTATCTCTGTATGCGAGGTAATGCCCCAGCACGTTTTGTCCATGCGGAAGGACTGGAAGGATCCGGGAAGCCCGGTCCCCGCGCGGCGGCGAGCAGGCCGGGCCGGATGTTCAGCAGTCCGGGAACCGCTCCCCGCACCGACTGCAGAACACCGGTTCCGGGTCCTGCGAGAGCCGGCCGCACTCGGGGCAGACCCGGTCAAGCATGCAGGGCGCCTCGCCGCCCTCGTAGGCCGTCGAGGGCTTGATGGTCAGGCCGGGGCGGCGGCGGTGGACCGTCACGTACGCCAGCCCTTCCGGTCCCGCGACGAGCGCACGGCGCGAAGTGCGGGGCAGCCAGACGACCGTGGTCGGGGTCAGGTTCAGCACGTCGCCGCCCCCGGCCACGATCCGGCCGCTGCCCGCGACGACGACGAGAAGGACGTCCAGGACGTCCTCCTGATGCTCACCGACCTCCGCGCCCGCCGGAAGACGCACCAGATTGGCGTCCAACTCCCGTCCCTGCTCGGCCAGTTGCCACAGCGCTCCGCGGTCGTCGTGGGCGGCGGCGGTCAGCAGTTCGTCGAGTACGGCCAGTACCCGGGGTACGGAATTCACAACGAACAGGCTACGCCCGCCCTACGCTGGCCCCTTTGCCCGCCGAGTCGAAGGAGCCGCCGCGCCATGGACCGCGAGCCCGACGAGAAGTACCCGCCGATCGAACCGTACGAGCACGGCATGCTCGATGTCGGGGAAGGCAACCTCGTGTACTGGGAGGTGTGCGGAAATCCGGACGGCAAACCCGCAGTCGTCGTGCACGGCGGTCCCGGCTCGGGGTGCACCGAGCGGTCCCGGCAGTACTTCGACCCGGACCGCTACCGCGTCGTCCTCTTCGACCAGCGGGGCTGCGGCCGCTCCACCCCGCACGCGAGCGACCCGGCCACCGACATGCGGTTCAACACGACCGACCGGCTGATCGCCGACATGGAGCGGCTGCGCCGCCACCTCGGGATCGACAACTGGCTGCTGTACGGCGGTTCCTGGGGATCGACGCTGATCCTCGCGTACGCCGAGCAGCACCCCGAACGGGTCTCCGAGATCGTGATTCCGGCGGTCACGACGACCCGGCGCAGCGAGATCGACTGGCTGTACCGGGGCGCCGGGCAGATCTTCCCCGAGGCATGGGAACTGTTCCGGGCGGGTGTGCCGGAGGCCGAAAGCGGCGCGACTGCGGACGTCCTCGCCGCGTACGCCCGGCGGATGGAGAGCCCCGACGCCGGAGTACGGGAGAAGGCGACGGCCGACTGGTGCGCCTGGGAGGACGCGGTGCTCTCCCAGGAGACCTGCTCGGGACCGCCGCCGTACAGCGGGCGCCCCGACCGGGCGCGGCAGGCGCTGGTGCGGATCTGCTCGCACTACTTCTCCCAGGGCGCCTGGCTGGAGGAGGGGCAGCTGATCCGGGACGCGGGACGGCTGGCGGGGATTCCGGGCGTGCTGGTGCACGGGCGGTTCGACCTGGGCGGGCCGCTGATCACGGCCTGGGAACTGGCGAAGGCGTGGCCGGACGCGGAACTGACCGTGATCGACGGTGCGGGGCATCTGGGCGGTCCGGCGACGAGCCGGACGGTGCTGGCGGCGCTGGACCGGTTCGCGGTCCGGACCCGGCCGTAGCGTCCCTGATGTACAAGGGAATCGGGAACCGGTAGCGGCGTACGGGGACACCGGGCGCCGCCCTGGAGCGCCGGCGCCCGGACCTTTCCGAGCCGGCACTCGCCCTCTGCACCCCTCCCGGAGCGTTCGGCGCACTGACCGTGGGCTGCGCGGTCCGGCTCGTCACCGCCCTGGGACCCGGCTGGATCCTGGCACCCGGCGCTCCCCGGACCGGCGCGATGCCACCCGCGTAGACACCACGGCGTCGGACCATGGCAAGCTATGTCTCCGCTGTATGCGCGCGGTAGCACTCGTACCCCCCACTGGTCCTGTGACGACCGGTGCTGTCGCCTGCCGCAGCCCCCGACGCAATGACCGTCCGAAAGCGATCCTTGGGGTACGACTTGAGATCGAAGAAGAGAATCTGGGTCACGGCTGCCGTGGCCACCTCCGCCCTGGCGGGCGTCCTGGTCTTCGAGGGGGTGACGGGCAACCCCTCAGTGGACTCGGACACCAAGTCCGCCCCGGCCAAGGCCGATGTGCGCGCGACCGCGCTCGAGGTCACCGGTGACGGCACGTCCGCCTCCCTCGACAAGCGGGACACCGCGCCGTTCAGCATGCTGGGCATCACCTGGACCGACCCGGCGGCCAAGGTCACCGGGGCCGTGGAGGTACGGACCCGGTCCGCCGCCAACGGGAACTGGACGTCCTGGCTGCCGCTCGAAACCGACGTCGACGGACGCACGGAGGCCGGCCGGGCCGGCGTACGTGGGACCACCGAGCCGCGCTGGGTGGGCCCGTCCAACGGGGTCGAGGTACGGATCAACGCGGGCGGCAAGGTTTCCTCGAAGCTGCCCGCAGGGCTGCGGCTGGACACCGTGGACCCGGGCCGGAGCAGCACCCTGAACGCGGACCCGGCCGCTTTCGCCGCCGACCTCCCGACGGCGGACGACCCCTCGGCCACGCCCTCCGCCGACGAGACGGACTCCACCACCCCCGAGTCGCTCGCGCCCAGCGACAGCACGGAACCGCCCGCCGAGGCCACTCCGTCCGAACCGGCGTCGCCCACCCCGTCCGCCCCGGCCACACAGGCGCCCACTCCCCCGGCGAGCCAGAGCCCCTCGCCGTCCGCGAGTCCGACCCCGTCCGAGACCCTGCCGCCCGCGCCGCCGTCGACCGTGCCGAAGCCGCCCATCACCTCGCGGGCGGGCTGGGGTGCCGACGAGTCGATGAGCCCGGAGGCGCCGGAGTACCTGGACACCATCAAGGCCGTCTTCGTCCACCACACCGCGGGGAGCAACACATACTCCTGCGCCGACTCCGCGGCGATCGTGCGCAGCCTGTACGCGTTCCACGTCAAGGCCAACGGGTGGAAGGACCTCGGCTACAACTTCGTGGTCGACAAGTGCGGGACGGTCTTCGAGGGCCGTAAGGGCGGCGTGGACCGGCCGGTCCTCGGCGCGCACACCTACGGCTTCAACCGCGAGTCGACCGGTATCGCGGTCATCGGTACGTACACGGACGCGACCGCTCCCACTGCGGTGACCACCTCCGTGGCACGGATCGCCGCATGGAAGCTCGGCCAGTACAAGGGCGACCCGACGGGCACCACGATGCTCACCGCGGGCGCCAATGGCTCCAACGGCTTCAGGAAGACGTTCACCGCCGGTACGAAGTACCCGTTCAACCAGATCTCCGGGCACCGCGACGGCTTCAACACCGAGTGCCCCGGCACCAAGCTGTACGGGCAGCTGCCCGCGATCCGCAGCCTCGCCGCGGGCCCCGTCACCGGACTGGCCATCAAGTCGGTGACCGGCGCCGGGCTCTCGGGCACGACGTACTACACCAAGTCCGCGGTCACCGTGGGCTGGTCGGCGAGCACCCCGAGCGCGTTCGTCTCCAAGTACGAGCTGCTGGTCGACGGCAAGTCCGTCGCCACCACCGCCGGGACGGCCACCTCGGCCAAGGCCACGCTCACCGTCGGCTCCCACAAGGTCCAGGTGCGCGCCACCCACCAGTCGGGCAAGGTCACCACGTCCACGGCGGCCACCGTCGTCGCCGACCAGGCGGCGCCCTCCTTCACCACCAAGCCCAACCTGGCCCTGCGCACCGGCACGGTGAACACCACGGCCGTACCGCTCACCCTGAAGTGGAAGGCCACCGACGCCGCCTCGCTCAAGGAGGTCAGGCTCACCGCCCCGGTCGCCAAGACCTACGGCCCGACGACCACCAGCGCCTCGCACACCGCGAAGTCGGGCGTCGCGACCAGCTGGGCCATGACCGCGTACGACCTGGCCGGCAACACCGCCGCCGCATCGGTCTCCGGCACGCCGGTCATCGTCCAGGAGAGCTCGGCGACGAAGACCGGCACCTGGACGACGAAGTCCTCGTCCAGCTACCTCGGCGGCAAGTCGTACTCCAGCTCGTCGAAGAACGCGAGCCTGAGCTGGACGTTCACCGGCCGCTCGGTCGCCCTGATCGCCTCCAGGGCCACCACCTCCGGCCAGGTGTACGTCTATGTGGACGGGGTCAAGGTGTCCACGGTGGACCTGAAGTCCAGCACCACCAAGTACCGCGACGCGCTGTGGACGAAGAGCTGGACCAGCAGCGCCAAGCACACCGTCAAGATCGTCGTCGTGGCCACCTCCGGCCGGCCGACGGTCACCACCGACGGCATCGTGTACCTGAAGTGACGTAGCCACTCCCGCGAGGCATTCGCGTGACGCCCTGCCCCCGGCACCGCGCCGGGGGC
>NZ_JBHVFF010000028.1:0-44768 GCF_042801895.1 Streptomyces sp. NPDC057543
CCGCCGCGCCGGGCCACGTCGCCATAGGACCAGCCCTGCTGCTCCAGCCGGCTCTTCACCAATTCCTGCAGTGCATTGGCCACGCGAGGGATTCTTCCTTCCGACACATCGGTTGACCATAATTCCCGAAACCGACTTGCGGCGAGGCACCGGACAGGCTAACGTCCAACAAGCCCGGACGATCCGTCCAACGATACTGGACGTTCTGCTTCGCGGGCACCCCTGCTGCCGCAACTCAACCCACGGGTTCAACGCTTCGCGCCCCGGGCGGGTCACGGCCCGGGGCGGTTCGCCCCTTCCGGCGCCCTTACGCACCGAACGGCGCCCGACAGGCAGGACAACGACCCTTCCCCGGGCCTACACCCTCACGGCAGCCGCCCCTCCCGGTTGACCTCCCTGACCCTGGCCCGCAGCACCTCCCCGAGCGGCGCCGGGCGCAGCGATTCCGGCGGACAGTCCCACTCCGCCCCACCCCCCGGCGCCCGCAGCTGTACGTACGGCCCGACGCGCCCCATCACGCGCCCCACCCGCCCGTCCCGGGTGTCCACCGCGAACGACCCGGGCTCCGGCTCGCACGGCTCCGGCCCCTCACCCGTCATGACCGGCCAACCCCTGCGCCTCCAGCACCACGCTCAGCCGCAGCGCCGTGTCGAGGTTGCACCGGCCGAGGTCCACCAGCGGCGTCGCCGATTCGCCCCCCGCGCACGTCACCGGGTCGGTCCGCAGCGAAGGCAACGTGATCCCCACCCCCGAGAATCCCTCCTTCAGTCGCACCACCGCGTCCTCCGCCGCCCGCACGCCGCCCTCTGCCGCCCTGCGCCGTTCCTTGATCGTCATGACCCATCCCTTTCCACGCTGAGTAATGACAATGCATACCCAGCGTGTCCAACGCGCAGCTGGCCCGGAAGGGGCGCAGAACCAACAACCGCACGTGTGTCACAGGGAGTTGTCATGCCAGGACCCAAATTTCGACCCCTCCTCCTCTCCACGCGCCCTGCTCGGCGCCGAACTACGCCACCGGAGAGAGGGCGCGGGCCTCTCGCAGGAGGAACTGGGCCTTCCGCTGTTTCGTCAGCGGCTCCTTCATCGGACAACTGGAGTCCGGTACGCGCCGGATGCAATTCGAATTCAAAGGCTCAGCACGATGGCGGCGCCGATGCCACCGCCGCACAGAGCGAAGGCGGCTTCCGGCCAGCCGCCCTTCCCCCAGCGGAAACGTCTGTCGAGGGCGAGCCGGCCGGGACCGATGGCAGCGATGGCCAGCGCCACGACCGCGATGTACACGTTGATCTCGACGCCGCCCTGCGTATCCCACAGGCCATGTGGCGCGGAGACGGTCACCATGGCATTGATCATCACGCCGATCAGGGCAGCCGATGCCAGCGGGGTGAACAGTCCCAGAGCCAGGCCGAGACCTCCGAGGAACTCGGAGCCGCCGCAGAGGGCGGCATAAACCACTCCGGGGTGGTAGCCCAGACCGGCGAACCCCTTGCCCGTTGCGGCGAGACCGTCGCCACCGAATATTCCGAAAAGCTTTTGGCTTCCGTGCCCTGCCATGAGGAGGCCGAAGGTGAGCCTGACAAGGAGCAGACCGCAGTCGCCGGCGGGGACCGGAGTCCGCGCCGGTACACGGGCCACTGGCCGGGGCGGGGCACCCAGTGTCTCGTTGATGAACTTCACCGGAGGCTCCTATGCTCCGATGCCCCGGGACGGTGCCGACCGATCGCCCGGAACACGGCGTGATCGTCCGCATGGCGACGCCTATGAGCGCGCGCCGGACACGCAGCACTGCGGCGCTGCCGGGAGGCAGCCGGACCACGGCCCACGGTCGGCCCAGGATGCGCGAGGGCTGGGCTTTTCCGGGGCGTGCCGGGTCTGTGTACAGTGGGCGGCTGCGAAGGGGAGTAGCCCCGCGAACCGGTCGTCGACATGCTGGAGCCCTGGTGGCTCCCGGTGGCCGGGCCCGTGCAGAATCTGCCGGGTGGGCGAGACCTTCGGCTCTTTGTCGACGATGTACGTACGTCGCGGGGCCGAGGTCGTACGCCGGGACTCCTACCGCGTATTGCCCAGGATCCCGTGGTGCGGGAAAGCCGGGCGGTCAGTGTGATCCATTTCGTTTTGCTCATCGTGTGTGCGGTGGCGATCTATCTCTCGTGCGAGTGGTTCGTCAACGCGGTCGAGTGGCTGGGCGAGCGCCTCAACGTCGGGAAGATGGCCGTCGGCACGATCCTGGCCGCGTTCGGCACGGCGCTGCCCGAGTCGGTGGTGACGCTGGTCGCGGTCACTACGGGCGCCACCGAGGAGGCCAGGAACATCGGCGTCGGCGCGGCGATGGGCGGCCCGCTGGTGCTGGCCACGGTCGCCTACGGCGTGACCGGCGTGATGCTGCTCCTCAAGCGCCGCAAGGAACGCACCCTGGTCCTGGCCACCACCGGCATGCCGGCCAGTGGCCCCGACAGGGCCGAGGCGGTGGGTGATGAGAAGGACATGAAGCGGCTGGCCAAGGATCAGAAGTGGTTCCTGCCGATCTTCATCGTCAAGGTGGCACTCGGCCTGCTCGCCTTCGCCTTCAAGCCCGCCCTCGGCCTGTTGTTCTTCGGCGCCTACGCCGTCTATTTCTGGCGCGAGATCCGCAGCGGTGACGACGGCGAGGAGGACGAGGAGCTGGAGCCGCTGAAGCTCCAGCCCAAGGCCGCCACCCCGGCGACCTGGGCCGTGGTGGTCCAGACTCTGGCCACGTTGGCCGTGATCTTCTTCGCGTCCCAGCTGTTCGTGAAGCAACTCGACGCGATCGGCCCGATGCTCGGCCTCTCGGCCGCGGTCACGGCGCTGCTCCTTTCACCGATCGCGACGGAGCTGCCCGAGATCATGAACGCGATCATCTGGGTCCGTCAGGGCAAGACCAAGCTCGCCCTGGCGAACATCTCCGGCGCCATGATGATCCAGGCGACCGTTCCCAGCGGTCTGGGGCTGCTGTTCACGAGCTGGAAGTTCGACGGCGCCCTGCTCTGGGCCGGGCTGATCACCATGGCCGCGATCGTCTACCTCCTGGTGACGATGCGCGCCCACAAGCTCACGCCCGGGCGACTGGCCGTGGCAGCCCTCTTCTACGTCGTCTTCGGCCTGGGACTCATCCCGATCCTGGCCTGACGGCCCTGCCCCCGAACGCCGGTCCGACAACCCTTAGCCCGCGTCGGCGGCGTGCTCCTTCAAGAAGGCGCCCGCGTGGGCGGCGGCCTCTTCCTTGGTGGCGTGGGCGGGCGTACGGCCCTCGTCGCTACACGTTCCGTCCGCGCCCCGTCCGCTCCAGCGCCAGCCGCCCGACGACGGGTCGCGGAACAATTCGGCGGTGCCACCGCACAGTTCGAGGCTGCTCGGGTCCGTTTCCGCGGCGGCCGGCCTGTCGACGGCGTCGGGCCACTTCTTGCGGGCGCCCTGCCGGGTGATGCCCCAGACGGCCCCCATTCGCTCGTAGCTCGCACCGTAGGAACCGGCGGTGCGCGCGGCGATCGCGGTCAACCGCTTGACCTCCTCGTCCACCACCTTCCAGGTGCCGAGGACGGACAGGGCCACGTCGGCGGGGTCATCCGCCCACATGCGGTCCGCGGGGAGTCCGGTCTCCCGGGCGCGCAGGGATGCGGCGAGCGGGTTGAGGGCATCGAGGAGGGCGGCGTCGAGCGCTGCCAGTTCTGCGGTGGTGGCCTCAGGCTTCAACATGACGACAACCATAGTTACCAACTCCCGATTCGGAAACTAAAGTTGTCAAAGAAATGGGACCCTCGACGGATGGACCCGACTTCCTCGATCGGGTGAACGTTCCCGGCCACCAACGTGATTCGAGTCCCGAGCGGCTCCTCACAACGCGATCATTCGGTCGTGATCTCATCAAACCGGACAACTCACCGTCCCAAGTCCCTGCTCCCTGCCGGGCTCGGCGCACTCGCCGCGTTGACCCTGCTCCCGGCACTCCCGGCCACCGCCGCGACCGCGCCGGCGAAGGACTCCTCGTCACGCGTCGCCGCGTTCGCCTCACCCCGTGAGGTGACCGCCGCCGAGCGCAGGACATCCGCGTACCTCGACTCGTTGCGCAACAGGCCCGAGCGGCTGAAGTCCTTCTTCAAGGCGCTGCCCAAGGGGGGCGACCTCCACAACCACCTCTCCGGCGCGGTCACGACCGAGTACCTGATCGAGCTCGCGATCGAGAACGGCCTGTGCATCGACGCGACGATGACGGCGGTCGCGTCTCCGTGCGGACCGGGCACGAGGCCCGCCGCCGACGCGCGGACCGACGCCGCGTTCAAGCGGAAGATCATCCGGGCCTGGTCGATGCAGGACTTCCCGGCCGATCAGTCCGGGCACGACCACTTCTTCGACACGTTCAACAAGTTCGGCATGGCGACCTGGTACGCCCGCGGCAAGATGCTCGCCAACGTGGCCAACACCGTTGTCGAACAGAACCAGTTCTATCTGGAGACCATGGTCTCCCCCGCGTCGGACAGCGCCAGGGCGCTTGCCGAGTCCGTGGGTTACGACGCCGACCTGGCGGCGTTCCACCGCAAGCTCGTGGCCGACGGAAAGCTCGACCGGGTCGTGGACGAGGCGGTCAGGGAGGCCGACGACACCGACGTCCAGTTCCGCAAGGCCGCGCACTGCGACACCGCGCGCCCCGACCCGGGCTGCCGGCTCCCCGTCAGGTGGATCTCCCAGGTGTCCCGGGGCAGTACCCCGGCGCGGGTGTTCACGCAGATGGAGGTCGGCATGCGGCTGGCCGAGCGCGACCCGAGGTTCGTCGCCGTCAATCTCGTGCAGCCCGAGGACTGGGACAGCTCGCTGGCCAACTACAGCCTCCAGATGCGGATGCTGAAGTACTTGCGCGGCCAGTACTCGGGCGCCCACCTCACCCTGCACACCGGTGAGCTGGCCCCCGGCCTGGTCAAGCCCGAGGACCTGACGTTCCACATCCGCGAGGCCGTACTCGTCGCCGGAGCCGAACGCATCGGACACGGCGTCGACCTGGTCCACGAGGACGACTGGCGGCAGCTCGCCCGGACGATGGCACGGCGCAAGATCGCGGTCGAGGTGCCGTTCAGCAGCAACAAGCAGATCCTCGGCATCGCGGGCAACGACCACCCGTTCAACGCGTACCGCCGCTACGGCGTCCCGGTGGTCCTGTCCACGGACGACCCGGGGGTCTCGCGGATCGACATCAGCCACGAGTACCAGTACGCGGCCAGGACGTACGGCCTGCGCTACACCGAACTGAAGGACCTGGCGCGCGCCTCGCTGGAGTACGCGTTCCGCAACGGCCGCAGCCTGTGGGCCAGCGGCTCCGCCCCCTCCGGCTACCGCCTGGTCGCCGCGTGCACGGACAACCGGCCGGGCACCGCCCACCCGAGCACCCGCTGCGCCCGCTACCTCGCCGACAACCCGAAGGCCGCGACCGAGTGGCGCCAGGAGACGGCCTTCGCCACCTTCGAGAGCCGCCACCGGTAACACCGCCCACAGGACCACGCGTCCGGCTCCGAGGCTTGAGCCCCGGGTCCGGACGCCGTTCCAGGAACCGCTGTTCCCACTACTCCGGCTACTCCGGCGCGGACCAGAGATGGCTGAGCGTGCCGAGTACGAGGCGGCAGACGTCGTCCGGTTCGGCGCCGGCCAGGGGCTCGCGGTGGACGACCGTCCGCATCAGGCCGATGCCCAGCAGCCACGCCATGGCGAGATCCGCACGCAGGGCGCCGTCCTCTGTACCGGACAGCCCGGCGAGGGCGCTCTGGTACTCCTCGCCCAGCTCCCGCAAGGTCCCGGCCGCCTCGTCGCCCCGTCCGACGGAGCGCAGATAAACCTCCAGGGAGCGGTCCCCCACCTCGTCCGCGCTATGGGTCAGCATCGAGCGCAGGGCGGTCTCGAAGAGCTCCTCGGGCGGTGTCGCCCGCAGTTGCTCCAGTCCACCCTGCGCGATGACCTGTGTGAGCAGCCCTTTCTTGGACCCGAAGTACCGGAACAGCAGAGCCTGGTTGACCCCGGCACGCTCCGCTATGCCGCGGACCGTCGTCTCTTCGTAGCCCCGGTCCGCGAACAGGTCACGGGCGGCTTCCAGCAGCCGCCGACGCGTGGCCGCAGCGTCACGCCGGCGCTCTCCGGGCGGCGTGGCGGGGGCGGACTCCATGCTGGCCTTCCTCTCCGGCGGCCCGTCAGGATAACGGCCTTAAAGGGTCGTTGACTGCCCCGGGGGCCCACTCCTACCGTTGTAAGCAGCTGCTTACATATCGGAGGCCGCAGTGACGACAGCAGACAGCGCACCCCTCGCCTACCCCTTCAACACCGCCGAAGGACTCCGGCTCGCCGACGAGTACGAGCGCGTCCGCGACCAGCCGGGCCTGTTACGCGTCCAGATGCAATACGGCGAAGCGGCCTGGCTCGTCACCCGCTACGCCGACGCCCGGCTCGTCCTGGGCGACCAGCGCTTCAGTCGAGCCGCTGCCGCCTCACACGACGAGCCCCGACAGTCCGAGGGGCAGCGCGACGGCGGCATCCTCGGCATGGACCCGCCCGACCACACCCGGCTGCGCTCCCTGGTCGCCAAGGCCTTCACGGTCCGACAGATCGAGAAGCTCCGCCCCCAGGTCCGGGAACTGACCGCGGGCCTTCTCGACGACCTGGAGGCGGCCGGACAACCCGCGGACCTGGTCGACCTCTACGCGCTGCCGCTGCCGGTCGCGGTGATCTGCCGGATGCTGGGCGTGCCCACCGAGGACCGTCCGCGCTTTCGCGTGTGGAGCGACGACGCGCTGTCGACCACCTCGCTCACCGCAGCGGAGTTCGATGCCAGCCGCGAGGAACTGCGCGCCTATATGACCGTGTTGATCGAGCAGCACCGCCGGGCCCCGCGGGACGACCTGATGACGGCACTCATCGAGGCCCGCGACGGCGGCGACCGGCTCTCCGAACTCGAACTCGTCGATCTGTGCGTGGGCATCCTGGTGGCCGGACACGAGACCACCGCGTCCCAGATCCCCAACTTCGTCCTCACCCTGCTGGACCACCCGGACCAGCTGGCCTGGCTCAGGGCCGAGCCCGAACTCATCGCGAACGCAGTGGAGGAACTGCTGCGCTTCGTACCGCTGGGCAGCGGTGCCGGCCAACCCCGTTACGCCACCGAGGACATCGAGGTCGGCGGCACCCTCGTCCGAGCGGGCAGCCCGGTCCTGGTCGCCACCGGCGCCGCCAACCGTGACGCGCTGCGGTTCACCGCCCCCGGCGTGCTCGACATCGCCCGCGAGGGCAACCAGCACCTCGGCTTCGGCCACGGAGTCCACCACTGCCTGGGCGCCCCGCTGGCCCGGCTGGAACTCCAGGAGGCACTGATCGCGCTCATCACCCGCTTCCCGGGGCTGAAGTTGGCCGGCGATGTGACGTGGAAGTCCGAGATGCTGGTGCGCGGCCCGCGCGTCATGCCGGTCGGGTGGTGACCGCCATGGCCTGGAACGTACGTGTCGATCCACAGCTCTGCCAGGCGTCGGGCATGTGCGCCGGGACCGTCCCCGAAGTGTTCGCGCTGGACGGCGAGCACGCCCGGGTACGGGCGGACGGGACCGAGCCGGACGAGCGGGTCCTGGACGCCGCCGACATCTGCCCGGCCCAGGCGATCACCGTGCACGACGGGAAGTCGGTCATCGGCCCGCGCCGCGACTGAGCCCCACGCACAGCCGCCCCGTGCCGGGAAGAACGATCCCGGCACGGGGCGGCTGTGTGTGCGGTCGAACCAGCCGGTCCTAGCCGAGCCGCTCCATGACCCACTGAGGCCCACGGTCGGGGAGGAGGACCACGCGCCGGCCATCCGTCGTCAGAGAGCCGAGTTCGCCCCGGCCGAGGGCGATGCTGACCGGCTCTTCATCGACCGCGCCCTGGATCGTCCACTGGTCGGGCTGGTTGCCGCACTGGTCCACCCACACGGCCGGCGGAAAGATCCGGATCGGCGAGAGCGCCAGGCAGCGATTCCCTCCGTGCACGTCGACGATCTGGGCCAGACCGTCGCCCTGGTTGCGGATCTCCCACACGGTACGGGGGCTGCAGGGCTCGATGTGACCGCCGCCCAGGCCTTCGCCACCGGCCAGACACTGGCCGGTGCGCAGGTCACGGATGAGGTACGCGCCGTCGGCGGCGTCCGCGGCCTGGGCGGGGGTGGCCAGTGCTGCCACGGCGACGGCGGACGCGGCGAGGGACAGGATCGAACGAATACGCACGGGACTCCTCGTACGAGAGCGAAACATGGAAAACGGGCCCCGTCGGCGGCGACCCGGAGCCTCCAAGATCACAAGGACGCGGGGCAGTTCGCACACCCCCGAAGGCCTCCGGCGCGGTATTCCACCCCAACGGGGGCGGGCGCGTGGCATCACGCACGGCGCACATGCTCCACGCACGCGCGCCCCTCACGACCAGGCGAATTCCCCCGGAGCTCAAGCCGCGAAGTCCGAGCGCTCTTTCCGAGGAATGGGAGGTGGGCCACTTCCCACCCACCCTCCCCGCCCGGCGAGTTGACTTTTCGTGACCGGCTTGCCACGAACGGTAGTGACGGCTTAGCGTTCCGAATAACGAACGACCCCTGCCGGTGCACGAACACCGAAACAGGGGTCTGACCACTTTGATCGAACAGGACTCGACCTCATGGCTGCCAGCCAGCTTAGTGCTGCCCCGTGCGCCCCGCACGTATCCCCGCCCACGCTTCCGCACCCGATGGCCAATCCCGGCTACGGCAAGCGTTCAGCGCCCTCGCACCTCCCCCGCGCCGACCGCGACTTCGCGCACCTGCCGCCCCGCGAGGCATCCATCGCCGCCTACATCGACCAGCTGCCCGACGGCGCCGACATCTCCGTCAAGACGATGGCCAAGGTCCTCCCGTACGGGCAGTGTGCCCTGCGGACCGCCCTCAACCGGCTCCAGGACGCGGGACATCTGCGGCGCGGCAGCGAGTGCGTGGCCAATGACGAGGTCCTGCTGTGGGTGACCCGTACGTTCTTCTCCCGCACCGCGCGGGACGACGAGTGGTGGGCGGCGTTCACCCGGGGCGACATGCCACCCGAGCGGCGGCAACACCCCACTCGCTCGCGGGCATTCGTCCTGCTGGCCGCGCTGGGCCGTACCGCACCTGCGCTCACGCTGTCGGCGGCGGACTGCGCGGCGCTGGAGCCGCAGGTCACCGTGTGGTTCGAGCGCGGTGCCACGGAGGCGGAACTGCTCCACGCCCTCACCGACGGCCTCCCCACCCCCATTCACCACGCGGCGGCCCTCGTCCGCAGGCGGCTGACCGACAAGATGCCACCCGAACGGGCCGCTCCGACACAGCAGCGAACGGTGTTGCGCACCCTCGAATGCGGCGAGTGCCGCGCCCCCGGCCCTGCGGAGGCCCTGATCGGCGGCCGCTGCGGACCGTGCCGGGGCAACCCCGCCGACACCCCCACCGGCCCGGCCGGAACCGTCCCGTCCACGGGCGTACGCAGCCGCATGAGCGAGGTCCGGGCCGCGATGACGCCGCGCTCCGAGAGGAGATAGGGCGGGAGCCTCCGAGCACACCGGGTGTCCGAAACCGGCTCCCGCCTGGGAGTGGTTTGATCCACTTCCCCTACTTGATCGTTACGTTCCGTGTTCTCGTGGACGCGTATTGTAGTCACTCGACCCCAAGGGGAACGCATCATGTCCGAACCGACCCACGAGCAAATCGTCTCGGCGCTTCACAGCAAGCCCGCCATCACCCTGGCCCCCGGCCCCCGCCTGGACGCCGAGCCGCACGGTGCGCTCCCGTTGCCGCCCAGCACCGTGTGGGACCTGCCGGGCGGCACCGCATGGGTCTACTACGGCGAGGGGAACCCGGGCCTCGTACGGCCCGTGATCTTCGCCGACGGCTTCAACACCGGGCCGAGCAGTCTGGACTTCTCCTGGGAAGTCATGGAGTTCGGCGACTTCGCACTGATCAGCGAGCTGCGCCGCCGTGGACGCGACGTCATCCTGCTCGGTTTCCATGAGCGCAGTGCATCGATTCTGGACAACTCCGTCACCGCGCAGGCGGCGATCACGCGGGCCGCCATGGAGCGGCACGGCGACGCACCGCTGGCCGTCGGCGGATTCAGCATGGGCGGGCTGGTCACCCGGCACGCGCTGGCCAAGATGGAACGCCGGCGCATCGACCACCAGACCGCGCTGTACTTCTCGTACGACAGCCCGCACCGCGGCGCCTGGATCCCGATCGCGCTCCAGTCGTTCGCGCACTACATCCACGATCTCGACAGCCGGTTCTCCGACCAGATCAACAGCCCGGCCGCACGTCAGCTGCTCTGGCGGCACATCGCCAAGTGGGACGGGACGCCGGAACAGAGCGACGAGCGCACCGCGTTCCTCGCGGAGATGGCGGACCTCGGCGAATGGCCGCAGCGACCCCAGCTGATCGGTGTATCCAACGGCGTGGCCGACGGCACCGGCACCGATGTGCGGGCGGGCGAACTGGCCCTGGAGGGCAAGGGCCTGTCGGTGGTCGGCACCAAGCTCTACACCCAGTCCCCCGGCGACGACGAACTCGTCGCGAAACTGCGGGTGGTGACGCTGAAGACCAACGAGGTGCGTACGTCCGGACTCCCGTCGATCGACGGCGCACCCGGCGGCTCGCTGGAAGGCTTCGGCATCCTCGCCGACACGTTCAACGCCCTCAACCCCCTCCTCGGGTTCAAGACCGACGTCCGGATCCGCTCGCACTGCTTCGTGCCGGCGGTCAGCGCGGTCGACATCCGCGGTCTGGACACGGACGAGGAGCTGTATGTGGACATCTCCTCGCTCCCGGAGGAGGAGAGCGGACTGCACGACTTCAAGCTCGCGTCCCGCAACGAGGGGCACACCCTCGTGACGGAGGAACTCAGCACCTGGCTCCTCGACCGGCTGCCGTAACGGCGACGGGCCGCGACGACCTACGACGACCTGCGACGAACCGGGGCATACCTGGGTATACCGGGGCGTACTGCGCCGGACGCCGACGGAACGACATCGACCCCCGGGACCGACAGGTCCCGGGGGTCGATGGGGAACAGCTGTACAGGAACTACCGATCCGTCAGGATCAGAAGTCCATGTCACCGCCCGGCATGCCGCCCGGAGCGGCCGCGGCGGCCTTCTCCGGCTTGTCGGCGATGACGGCCTCGGTGGTGAGGAAGAGCGCGGCGATGGACGCGGCGTTCTGCAGGGCGGAGCGCGTGACCTTCGCCGGGTCGAGAATGCCCTCGGCGATCATGTCGACGTACTCGCCGGTCGCGGCGTTCAGACCGTGGCCGACGGCCAGGTTGCGCACCTTCTCGACGACGACGCCGCCCTCAAGACCACCGTTGACGGCGATCTGCTTGAGCGGGGCCTCCAGCGCCAGCTTGACGGCGTTGGCGCCGGTCGCCTCGTCACCCGAGAGCTCCAGCTTCTCGAAGACGGCCGAGGCCTGGAGCAGAGCCACGCCACCACCGGCGACGATGCCCTCCTCGACGGCGGCCTTGGCGTTGCGCACCGCGTCCTCGATGCGGTGCTTGCGCTCCTTGAGCTCGACCTCGGTCGCGGCACCGGCCTTGATGACGGCCACGCCGCCGGCCAGCTTCGCGAGGCGCTCCTGGAGCTTCTCGCGGTCGTAGTCCGAGTCGGAGTTCTCGATCTCGGCACGGATCTGGTTGACGCGACCCTGAACCTGGTCGGTGTCACCGGCGCCGTCGACGATCGTCGTCTCGTCCTTGGTGATGACGACCTTGCGGGCGCGGCCGAGCAGGTCGAGACCGGCGTTCTCCAGCTTGAGGCCGACCTCCTCGGAGATGACGGTGCCACCGGTGAGGATGGCGATGTCGCCGAGCATGGCCTTGCGGCGGTCACCGAAGCCCGGGGCCTTGACGGCGACGGACTTGAAGGTGCCACGGATCTTGTTGACGACCAGGGTCGACAGGGCCTCGCCCTCGACGTCCTCGGCGATGATCAGCAGCGGCTTGCCGGACTGCATGACCTTCTCCAGCAGCGGAAGGAGGTCCTTCACGTTGCTGACCTTGGAGTTCACGATCAGGATGTACGGGTCGTCCAGCGACGACTCCATGCGCTCCATGTCCGTGGCGAAGTACGCCGAGATGTAGCCCTTGTCGAAGCGCATACCCTCGGTGAGCTCCAGCTCCAGACCGAAGGTCTGGGACTCCTCGACGGTGATGACGCCTTCCTTGCCGACCTTGTCCATGGCCTCGGCGATGAGCTCGCCGATCTGGGTGTCGGCGGCGGAGATGGAGGCGGTCGAAGCGATCTGCTCCTTGGTCTCCACGTCCTTGGCCTGCTCCAGGAGGGCGGCGGAGACGGCCTCGACGGCCTTCTCGATGCCCCGCTTGAGGGCCATCGGGTTGGCACCCGCGGCGACGTTGCGCAGGCCCTCGCGGACGAGAGCCTGGGCGAGAACGGTGGCGGTGGTCGTACCGTCGCCGGCGACGTCGTCCGTCTTCTTGGCGACCTCCTTGACCAGCTCCGCACCGATCTTCTCGTACGGGTCCTCCAGCTCGATCTCCTTGGCGATGGACACACCATCGTTGGTGATCGTGGGGGCGCCCCACTTCTTCTCAAGGACGACGTTGCGACCCTTGGGGCCAAGGGTGACCTTGACGGCGTCGGCGAGCTGGTTCATGCCGCGCTCGAGACCGCGCCGGGCCTCCTCGTCGAACGCGATGATCTTGGCCATGTGAAGTGGTCCTCCCGGACAGGGGTGGATTGCTCCGGACCGAGTGGCGCCCGCGACGGACGGCCTGCCTGACCGGTGGTTCCTTGCCCCACCGGACCTGCGGGCCTCACCGGCCCGGTCCAAGTTCTGTCACTCTCACCTGGAGAGTGCTAACGCCAATGATTAGCACTCGACCCCGGAGAGTGCAAGCGTCCGCCTCGGGATGTGGACAACGACGGCCCCCCTCGGACAGCCCCGGACACACGACACGCAGACGCGCGTCGCACGGACACGGGCGCTCGGACACACAGACGCGCGGAGGGTCCGTACCCCAGGGGTACGGACCCTCCGTGCGTGAGTAGTGCGTGAGTATTGTCGTTGGCCGACCGCGTCGAGCTCAGCCGACGGCGAGCTTGACCATGTCCGCCTGCGGCCCCTTCTGGCCCTGCGAGATCTCGAATTCAACTCGCTGACCCTCTTCGAGGGTGCGGTACCCGTCCATCTGGATCGCGCTGTAGTGGACGAAAACATCCGCACCACCGTCGACCGCGATGAAGCCGTACCCCTTCTCCGCGTTGAACCACTTGACGGTGCCCTGAGCCATGCCTAACTCCCCTATTACTGGCCCTTGCACAGGACCGCACTTCGCGGACCCGGGTCAGAACTCACCCTCCGACAGGAGAGGGTGCGTGCGCCGGAACGCGTCGACCGCGGCCGAATGTATCTGCCCAACTGCCCTCTGCAACAGGTCAATCGGACGAGAATTCTGGGCAGCACCGAACGCCCGATTATGAGGAATTCATGAGATTCCAGGGCAAGTCGGGCCGGGCAAAGGTGACTTATGGCGCAAGGAGATCGACTACTTTGGCTGCTTCTTGTCGTGGCCGGGCGCATTCTCATATGCGGGCGGCACGGGCAGCTGGGGGGACTTCCCACACTGTACCGCGCTCAACCATGCAGAATTGCCCCCTCCGCTTCTCTCGCAGAGGGGGCAATTCCGGTGACACGTCGAAGGCGGCGAAAGCCGGCCCGGGAGCCGGACGGGGGGTCAGCAGCCGCCCGCGACCGCCGGGATGATCGAGATTCCGGCGCCGTCCGGCGTGGCCGTCTCCAGGCCGCCCTCGAAGCGCACGTCGTCGTCGTTGACGTAGACGTTCACGAAGCGGCGCAGCTTGCCCTGGTCGTCCAGGACGCGGGCGGCGATGCCCGGGTGGTTCTGCTCCAGGGACTGGATGACCTGGGAGAGGGTCGAGCCCTCGGCCGGGACCTCGGCCTGGCCGCCCGTGTAGGTGCGGAGGATGGTGGGGATACGGACCTTGACGCTCATGATGGGTGCCCTTCCTGGAGTCTCGGGTGGTCAGCTGGTGGCGAGTCCGGCGGCGCGGAACGCGTCCAGGCTCGGGCGGATCGTGGCGGTCGCCTGCGAGGTGGCGGCCACCGCGTCCAGGGTCTTGAGGCCGTCACCCGTGTTGAGGACGACGGTGGTCAGCGCCGGGTCGATCAGACCGGCCTCGATCAGCTTCTTCGTGACGCCGACCGTCACGCCGCCCGCCGTCTCCGCGAAGATGCCCTCCGTGCGGGCGAGGAGCTTGATCGCGTCGACGACCTGCTCGTCATTGACGTCCTCGACCGCGCCTCCGGTGCGGCGGGCGATGTCCAGGACGTACGGGCCGTCGGCCGGGTTGCCGATCGCCAGGGACTTGGCGATGGTGTTCGGCTTCTGGGGCCGCACGACGTCGTGACCGGCCTTGAAGGCGGTGGAGACCGGGGAACAGCCCTCGGCCTGGGCGCCGAAGATCTTGTACGGCTTGTCCTCGACCAGGCCCAGCTTGATCAGCTCCTGGAGCCCCTTGTCGATCTTCGTGAGCTGCGAGCCGGACGCGATCGGGATGACGATCTGGTCGGGCAGCTGCCAGCCGAGCTGCTCGCAGATCTCGTACGCCAGGGTCTTGGAGCCCTCGCCGTAGTAAGGACGCAGGTTGACGTTGACGAAGCCCCAGCCCTCGCCGAGCGGATCGCCGATGAGCTCCGAACAGAAGCGGTTGACGTCGTCGTAGTTGCCCTCGATGCCGACCAGCTCACCGCCGTACACCGCTGCCATGACGACCTTGCCCTGCTCCAGGTCGTGCGGGATGAACACGCAGGAGCGGAAGCCGGCCCGGGCGGCGGCAGCGCCCACCGCACCGGCGAGGTTGCCGGTGGAGGAGCAGGAGAGGGTGGTGAAACCGAAGGCGCGGGCGGCCTCGACGGCGATGGCGACGACGCGGTCCTTGAAGGAGTGAGTCGGGTTGCCGGAGTCGTCCTTGACGTACAGACCGCCGGTGACGCCCAGCTCACGGGCGAGGTTGTCGGCCTTGACCAGCTTGGTGAAGCCGGGGTTGATGTTGGGCTTGTCCGCGACGTTCGCGGGGACCGGCAGCAGCGGCGCGTAGCGCCAGATGTTGTCGGGTCCGGCCTCGATGCGCTTCTTCAGCTCGTCGGGGGAGCCGCTCGGCAGGTCGTACGCCACTTCGAGCGGCCCGAAACAGGACGCGCAGGCGAAAATGGGACCGAGTTCGAATCGCTCGCCGCACTCGCGGCAGGAAAGCGCCGCGGCAGGACCCAGATCGACAACCTCGGCGGAAGAGTCGGTGCTTACTGCAACAGTCTGCGCAGCCATGGAGGCGAGGCCCTTTCTCCTCATCTTCCTCGCGGCGCATTTCGCCACGAGACGGAATTGGCACCTTCCCCACCTGACCTCGCGGTCGGCGGGAGGGTTGCCGGGACTTCAACGGGCCGTTCCCTCAGTCCCTCTGGATGAGCGCTATGGCGCTGGATCTCCGATCCAGGCGTTTATCGGCGGACCGACCCCGACATGCGACGGCCGTCCGCGTTGTTCAAGACTGTAACCGAAGCACCGGACGGTTGAGATAGTCGTCCGAACCGCGAGATGGATCACATACAGGGAGTATCGACCGTGCTGGAAGAGGTCGAGAGCTGGCTGGCCAGGCGTTCCTGGTCGGTCGCCGACCGCCCGCTGGACCGGCTCCTCGCCGCCAAGGAACCGGGCCGCGGAAGCGTGAGTGTCGTGCTGCCCGCACTGAACGAGGAGGCGACGGTCGGCGCGATCGTGACGACGATCCGGCGCGAGCTGATGGAGAAGGTCCAGCTGGTCGACGAACTCGTGGTGATCGATTCCGGTTCCACGGACGCCACCGCGAAGGTGGCCCGGGAGGCCGGCGCGCGGGTGGTGCACCGGGACGACATACTGCCCCGGATACCCGCCCTGCCCGGCAAGGGCGAGGTGCTCTGGCGGTCGCTCCTGGTGACCGGCGGGGACATCGTCTGCTTCGTCGACGCCGACCTGAAGGAATTCTCGGCCGACTTCGTCTCCGGCATCGTCGGCCCGCTGCTGACCGATCCGGACGTCCGGTTCGTCAAGGCGATGTACGACCGCCCGCTCGGTGACACGGCAGGTCAGGGCGGTCGCGTCACCGAGCTGGTGGCCCGTCCGCTGCTCAATCTGCACTGGCCGCAGCTGGCCGGCTTCGTCCAGCCGCTGGGCGGCGAGTACGCCGTACGCCGCTCCCTCCTCGAACAGCTGCCCTTCCCCGTCGGGTACGGAGTGGAGCTGGGCCTCCTGGTCGACGCGCTGCACACCGTGGGCCTGGACGCGCTGGCCCAGGTCGACGTGGGGGTGCGCAAGCACCGCCACCAGGACGGGCAGGCGCTCGGCCGGATGGCGGCGGCGATCTACCGGACCGCGCAACTCCGGCTGTCCCGCGGGCACCTGGTACGGCCTTCGCTCACCCAGTTCGAGCGCGGCGAGGACGGTTTCGTACCGCGCACCCATGCGGTGGACACCGAGGAGCGGCCTCCGATGCGTGAGATCGAGGAGTACGTTTCACGCCGCGCGGCCTGACGGGGCCCGACTTCGCACGTTTGCACGTTTGGACGGTTCGTGATCCGGCTAGATTCCGCAACATGGTCTCCGAGCACGAAGCCCAGTCCACCGCCCAGGTCCTCGTCGCGTCCAACCGCGGCCCGGTGTCGTACACCCTGGACACGGACGGATCACTCGACGCGAAGCGGGGTGGCGGCGGGCTCGTCTCCGGACTGAGCGCCGTCAAGGACAAGCTGTGGGTGTGCGCCGCGCTCGGTGACGGGGACCGGGAGGCGGTCCGGCGCGGGGTCGGTGAGCCCGGCGTACGGATGCTCGACATCGACGCGGCCGTCCACGCTGACGCCTACAACGGCATCGCGAATTCGGTGCTCTGGTTCGTCCACCACATGCTGTACCAGACCCCGCTGGAGCCGGTCTTCGACGCGGAGTTCCGGCGGCGCTGGGCGTCGTTCGAGACGTACAACCGGGCCTTCGCCGAGGCGCTTGCCGAGGAAGCGGGCCCCGGGGCGGCGGTGCTGGTGCAGGACTACCACCTGGCGCTGGTGCCCGGCATGCTCCGTGGCCTCCGCCCCGACCTGCGGATCGGCCATTTCTCGCACACCCCGTGGGCGCCCGTCGACTACTTCCGCCTGCTCCCCGACGACATCGCCGAGCAGCTGCTGCACGGCATCCTGGGTGCCGACCGGGCCGCTTTCCTGACCCGGCGCTGGGCCGACGCCTTCATCGGCTGCTGCACGGAGCTCCTGGGCGGCACCGGGCGGACCAGGATCGGGGTGCACGGGCTCGGCGCGGACGCCGACTTCCTGCGCCGGCGCGCGCACGAGGCGGACGTGGACGAACGGATGGCAGCACTGCGGGAGCAGATCGGCCCCGGGCGGCGGACGATCGTGCGAGTGGACCGGACGGAACTGTCCAAGAACATCGTGCGCGGGCTGTTCGCCTACCGCGAGCTGCTCGAAGAGCGGCCCGAATGGCGCGAGCGCGTCGTCCACGTCGCCTTCGCGTACCCCTCGCGGCAGGACCTGGCGGTGTACCGCGACTACACGGCCGAGGTGCGGCAGGTCGCCGACGACATCAACGCCGCGTACGGCACGGCGGGCTGGACGCCGGTCGTGCTCCACGTCAAGGACGACTTCGCCCGCTCGCTCGCCGCGTACCGGCTGGCCGACGTGGCGCTCGTCAACCCGATCCGCGACGGCATGAACCTGGTCGCCAAGGAGGTTCCGGTGGTCTCCGACCACGGTTGCGCGCTGGTGCTGTCGCGGGAGGCGGGGGCGTACGAGGAGCTGGGCAGCGACGCGGTCGTGGTGAACCCGTACGACGTGTCCGCGACGGCCTCGGCGCTGCACGAGGCACTCACCATGGCGGACGACGAACGGGCGGCGCGCACGGAACGGCTGGCCGCGGCCGCGGTGGCGCTCCCGCCGCAGCAGTGGTTCCTCGATCAGCTGGACGCGCTGCGGCGGGAGTGAGCCGGTCAGATCCGTTCGGCCAGGGCCGCCAGGAAGCCGACGACGGCTCCGGGGCCGTTGAGCAGCAGATCCGCGCGTTCGGCCAGTTCCGGCACTTCGGCGCTGCCGCTGCAGACCAGCAGGCCCGGGATGCCGTCGGGGCCCTCGGTGCGGAGCTTCTCCACGGCGGCGTACGCGGCGAGGTCGCCCAGGTCGTCGCCCGCGTACAGGACGGACTCGGCGTCGGTCTCCCTTACGTACTGTGCGAGCGCCACGCCCTTGTCCATGCCCGGCGGGCGCAACTCCAGGACCAGGCGGCCGGGTTCGACGATCAGTCCGTGCCGGGCGGCGAGCTCGCCGAGGGGTTCGCGCAGGGCGTCGAACGCGGCCTGCGGGTCGGCGGCGCGGCGGGTGTGGACGGCGAGCGCCTGGCCCTTCTCCTCGATCCAGGTGCCGTGCCACGCGCCGAACCGGTCGAGCACGCCCGGGAGTTCGGCGCGGACCGCGGCGACGCCGGGGTGCGGGGCGGGGGTGCGGACGGTGCCGGACACGGCGTCCCAGCGTTCGGTGCCGTAGTGGCCGAGGACGACGAGGTGGTCCAGTCCCCGAACTCCGTCGAAGCCGCCGTGCCGGACCGCGACGCCGGCCGGGCGGCCGGTGATCACGGCGATGGACGCCACTTTCGGGGCGAGCGCGACGAGCGCGTCGACGGCTCCGGGGTGGGCGCGGGCCTGCTCCGGGTCCGGGACGATGTCGGCGAGGGTCCCGTCGAAGTCGAGCGCGATGACGGCGCGGTCGGGGCGGGCGAGGATCGCGGCGAGGGCTTCTCGGCCGGGTGGGGTGGTGGGTGCGGGGAGCTCGGACGGGGTTTCGCTCGGCGTGGGTGCGTGCGGGTTGCTGCCCATGGGGCGAGCCTATAGCGGGGCGCGGGGGTTGGGGGGTGCATAGCGGGAGGCCAGGGGCGGGGCGACTGAAGCGGGCGTTTCCAGGGGCGGAGCCCCGGACAGCTCCGACCAGGGGCGGGGCGCCGGGGGCGTCCTGCGGGCGTTCCCGGGGTGAAGAGCCACGTTCAGCGGTGATCCCCGGTCAGCGCCGCCCCCTCCTCGCCTCCCGTACCCGGCGCAGGCGGTTCACCGTGACCGGGTCGGCCTCCAGGGCTCGGCGGTCGTCGAGGAGGGCGTTCAGCAACTGGTAGTAGCGCGTGGGCGAGATGCCGAGCTGTTCGCGGATCGCACGGTCCTTCGCCCCGGGCCCGGCCCACGACTGCCGCTCGACGGCGAGCACGGCACGGTCCCGGTCGGAGAGGCCGCCGGGGCTGTCCGTGGCATCGGGGCCATTCGAGGGGGTGGTCATATCAGCCAACATATCGCCCGGCCGGAGGGTCGCCACCGGTTCGCCCGTTGCTCGGCGTCCTGCGCTGCTCCGCGCCCTGTGCCACCGACGACCTCGCCGCGCGTGAACACGTCGAACGCCATGGGCGGCCCGTTGGCGCCGATTTTGTATGGATGCGCAACAAACCTCAATAGTGGACTAGACCTTTTTGATTCCTCGGGCGAAACTGTTTCCCGTGAAACACGTCATCGCCCTCGATGTGGGCGGCACCGGAATGAAGGCCGCACTGGTCGGGGCGGACGGCACCCTGCTGCACGAGGCGCGGCGGGCGACCGGCAGAGAGCGCGGTCCCGACGCCGTCGTGGAGTCGATTCTCGCCTTCGCCGCGGACCTGCGGGCGTACGGCGAGGAGCACTTCGGAGAGAGCGCCGTCGCGGCCGGTGTCGCCGTGCCCGGCATCGTCGACGCCGAGAACGGGATCGCGGTCTACGCCTCGAACCTGGGCTGGCGCGACGTACCCATGCGGGTACTGCTCGGCGAGCGGCTCGGCGGCGTCCCCGTCGCGCTCGGCCACGATGTGCGCACCGGCGGGCTCGCCGAGGGCCGGATCGGCGCGGGCAAGGGCGCCGACCGGTTCCTCTTCGTACCGCTGGGCACCGGGATCGCCGGCGCCATCGGTATCGCGGGCACCATCGAGTCCGGCGCGCACGGGTACGCGGGCGAGATCGGGCACATCGTGGTCCGGCCGGACGGCCCGGACTGCGGCTGCGGCCAGCGCGGCTGTCTGGAGACCCTGGCGTCCGCCGCCGCCGTGACCCGGGCCTGGGCCGCCGCGTCCGGCGATCCGACGGCGGACGCCGCAGACTGCGCGAAGGCCGTCGAGTCGGGCGACCCGGCGGCCGCGGAGGTCTGGCGGAACACCGTGGACGCGCTCGCCGCCGGACTGGTCACGGCGCTGACCCTGCTCGACCCCCGCATGCTCATCATCGGTGGCGGGCTCGCCGAGGCCGGGGAAACCTTGTTCACACCACTCCGTGCGGCCGTCGAGGAACGCGTCACGTTCCAGAAGCTGCCCCACATCGTCCCGGCGGCCCTCGGGGACACCGCCGGATGCCTGGGCGCAGGGCTGCTCGCCTGGGATCTTCTCTCCACGGAGGTATCCGCCTGATGGCCGGACGCGCAGACAGCACCGTTCTCACAGGTGCCCGGGTGGTGCTTCCCACCGGGACCGTCGAGGACGGCCGGGTGATCATCGAAGGCACCCGGATCGCCGGCTCGATGCCGGAGGATGCCGCCCGGTCCATCGACCTGAGCGGCCACTGGGTGGTCCCCGGCTTCGTCGACATGCACAACCACGGCGGCGGCGGCGCGTCCTTCACCTCCGGCACCGTGGACGAGGTCCTCACCGGCATCCACACCCACCGCGAGCACGGCACGACCACGCTGGTCGCCTCCACCGTCACCGGCGAGATGGACTTCCTCGCCCAGCGGGCCGGCCTCCTCTCCGAGCTGGTCGAGCAGGGCGACCTGGCCGGCATCCACTTCGAGGGGCCGTTCATCTCGCCGTGCCGCAAGGGCGCGCACAGCGAGGATCTGCTGCGCCACCCGGACCCGGCCGAGGTCCGCAAGCTGATGGACGCGGCGCGCGGCACCGCGAAGATGTTCACGCTCGCCACCGAACTCCCGGGCGGCATCGAGTCGGTGCGGCTGCTCGCGGAGCACGGGGTCATCGCCGCGATCGGGCACACCGACGCCACGTACGAACAGACCGTCGAGGCGATCGACGCGGGCGCCACCGTCGCCACGCACCTCTACAACGCGATGCCGCCGCTCGCCCACCGCGCACCCGGCCCGATCGCGGCGCTGCTGGAGGACGAGCGGATCACCGTCGAGCTGATCAACGACGGTACGCATCTGCACCCCGCCGCCCTGGAGCTGGCCTACCACCACGCGGGCGCCCACCGCGTCGCGCTGATCACCGACGCCATGGACGCGGCGGGCTTCGGCGACGGCCGCTACCAGCTCGGCCCGCTCGCCGTCGAGGTCAAGGACGGCGTCGCACGGCTGGTGGAGGGCAACTCGATCGCGGGCTCCACACTCACCCTGGACACCGCGTTCCACCGGGCCGTGACGATCGACCGGATCCCGGTCGGGGACGTCGTGCAGTCCATCTCCGCCAACCCGGCCCGGCTGCTCGGTGTCTACGACAGGGTCGGCTCGCTGGAGCCGGGCAAGGACGCGGACCTGGTGGTCCTGGACGCGGACTTCACACTCAAGGGCGTCATGCGCAAGGGCGAATGGATCATCGAGCCCCAAATTGGTTGATTTGACCCGTTACTGACGGTGAGTCGAATACGTAACGAAGAGACGGCGGTTGGTCCGGGGGTCTGGGCCGACCGCCACCTCTTTGGCATGATCACCTGGGAAACAGCCAGAGAAAGCGCATTCCAAGCACGGATTCGCGCTTCGAAGCAGGGATCGAGGGAGCGGCCGCGGTGATCCTCACGGTCACACTGAATACGGCACTCGACCTGACGTACGGCGTCCCGGAGCTCGTCCCGCACGCCAGCCACCGCGTCAGCGACATGGCCGAACGGCCCGGCGGCAAGGGCCTCAACGTGGCCCGGGTGCTCTCCGCCCTCGGGCAGGCGACCGTGGTCACCGGCTTCGCCGGAGGCTCCACCGGAGCCGTACTGCGCGAACTGCTGGCGCAACTCCCACCGCGGGACACGACGGGAACGGACACCAGGGCCGCTGCCGCAACCGTCACACCCGCCGCCACCACCGCAACCGCCACACCCGTACCCGCCCCCGCCCCCGCCCCGATCACCGACGCCCTCGTCACCATCGCCGGGAACACCCGTCGCACGATCGCCGTCGTCGACCGGACCACCGGCGACACCACCCAGCTCAACGAACCCGGCCCGCTCGTCACCGCCGACGAATGGGCCGCCCTCCTCGGCCGGTACGCGGAGCTCCTCACCGAGGCCGATGCCGTCGCCCTCTGCGGCAGCCTGCCGCCCGGCATCCACGTCGGCGCCTACGCCGAACTGGTCCGGCTGGCCCGCTCGTCGGGCGTCCCCGTACTCCTGGACACCAGCGGCGAACCGCTGCGCCGCGGCATCGCCGCCCGTCCCGACCTGATCAAGCCCAACGCCGAGGAGCTCGCCCAGCTCACCGGCTCCCGCGAACCGCTGCGCGCCACCCGCGACGCCCGCCGCCGCGGCGCGCACGGCGTCATCGCGTCACTGGGCCCCGACGGCATGCTGGCGGTCACCCCCGATGGCGTCTGGCGGGCCTCGCCGCCCGCCAGGGTCCTGGGCAATCCGACCGGGGCGGGCGACTCCGCGGTGGCCGGGCTGCTGTCCGGCCTCGTCGAGGGGCTGAGCTGGCCGGACCGGCTGCGGCGGGCGGTGGCACTGTCGACGGCGACCGTGCTCTCCCCGACGGCCGGTGACTTCGACCGCGCGGCGTACGAGGAGCTCCTGCCGGGCGTCGACGTCGAGGAACACACCGCGGCGGCCGGAGACGCTGTCGGGTGACCTCCGATCGGGCGGCCACGCCCTGGCACGCACGCTTCCCGACCGGATCACTCGACAGCCTCTGAGCCGCCACCCGTACCGGACCGCCCGACCGGTCCGTTCAGCAGAAGCAACAGAGGTCAGCATGCCGCTCGTCAGCACCGGTGAACTCGTCTCCGCCGCACAGGCCCAGGGACGCGGAATCGCCGCCTTCAATGTCATCACGCTGGAGCACGCGGAGGCCATCGCGGTCGGCGCCGAGCGCGCCGGAGCACCCGCCATCCTCCAGATCTCCGAGAACGCCGTGAAGTTCCACGGCGGCCGGCTCTCCGCGATCGCCGCCGCGGCCGCCGCCGTCGCCCGCGCCTCCGACGCCCCCCTCGCGCTCCACCTCGACCACGTCGAGTCCGTGGACCTGCTGCACCAGGCGCACACGGAGGGCTTCGGCTCGGTGATGTTCGACGCCTCCAAGCTCGGTTACGAGGAGAACGTGCGGGCCACGGCCGAGGCGGTGGCCTGGGGGCACGAGCGCGGCATCTGGATCGAGGCCGAGCTCGGCAAGGTCGGCGGCAAGGAGGGCGAGGCCCCGCTCGACGCCCACGCCCCCGGCGTCCGTACCGACCCGGCCGAGGCCGCCGCGTACGTCCGCGACACCGGCGTGGACGCGCTGGCCGTCGCGGTCGGCTCCTCGCACGCCATGACCGAGCGCACCGCCGCCCTGGACCACGCCCTGATCGGCCGGTTGCGCGACGCGGTCCCCGTCCCGCTGGTGCTGCACGGCTCCAGCGGCGTCCCGGACGAGGAGATCCGCCGGGCCGTCGCCTCCTCCGGCATGGTCAAGATCAACGTGGGTACGGCACTGAACACCGCGTTCACCGGCGCGGTACGGGCGTACCTGGCCGAGAACACCACGGGCGTGGACCCGCGCAAATACATCGCTCCGGGCCGCGAGGCGATGGCCGCGACGGTGGCCGGCTTCCTGGCCCTGATGGGCTGAATCGACGCGGAACAGAAACGGTCCGGCCCCCTCGCCTCGCTCGGGCGATGGGGCCGGACCGTTCTCGTCACACGCTCAGCGCTTCACGTGACCGGCCTTCAACGACAGCTGGTCCAGATTGGCGTCGCACTGGTCGCCCTCGTTGCAGGAGATCATCAGGGTGTTCGCACCCTTGTTGAGGTTGACCCAGGCGAACGTGGTCGTCCAGCCCTTCTCCAGGTCACCCTCCGGCGCGTTCGCGAAGTTCGTCATCCTGATGCCGCGGGGAGCCTCGGAGTTGACCGTGAGCGACGTCTTCGCGTCCTTGCCCGGTACGCCGTACGTCACGAACAGCGTGTACGGACCGGCCTCCGGCACCTCGACCGACCAGGTCGCCGACCTGCCGACCTCATTGAGGTTGATGTACTGGCCGTTGGCGCTCTCGGCGCCCTTGACCGTGTTGTCCAACTGCGCCGTGCCGCCGAGCTTCAGCGTCGCCGCGTCCTGCTTGGGGAGCTCGGCCGGGGCCTCGGAGCTCGCGGACTCCTGAGGCTTCGGGGACTCCTCCACCTGACTGCCGGGTCCGGCGGAGGTGGTGGCCTCGTCCTTCTTCTTGTCCTTCTTGTCGTCGCCCGTGATCAGCGCGGCGCCGATGCCGATGAGCACGACCAGGACCACCGCGACCGCGCCGATCAGCAGGCCCTTGGTGTTCGGGCCGCTCTTGCCGGGGCCGCCGGGACGGCCGCGGCCGCCCTGCTGCGCCACGTGCGCGGGGGGAGCGCCGCCGGGGAACGTCTCCGGGGCGGCGTACTGCGCGTTCGGCTGACCGTACGACTGCTGGTACGGCACTTGCTGCCCGTACTGGCGCTCGCCGACGGTCCGCACCTGGTTGTACGAGGTCCGGGGCACCCCGGGCTGCGGGGCCGCCGGGCCCGGGTAGCCGTAACCACCCTGCCGCGGCGCCTGCGCGCCCGCTGCCTGTCCGTCCTCGTACAGATAGCCGAACGGATCGTCGTCCTCGGGCTTGTTTGCGCCGTTGTTCCCGGCCGTCATCCCTGGTCACTCCTCACCATGTCGCCAGCCGTCGCCGAATATCGCCAGCCGTGGCCGACCGGCCGAGCCTACCCCGAACGGACCACACCAAGAATTGCCGTCGCCCGTCCCGGAACGGCCCACGGGTGGTCGGAGCAGCACGTCCGTGAACGTCAGCCGGCCCTGCGGTGAACCTTCGACCGCGAGCGCTTCTCCACGTACATCCGCTGGTCGGCGGAGCGCAGCACCTCTTCGGCCGTCATCCCGCACGCGGCCCAGCCGATGCCGAAACTCGCCCCGACGCGCACCGCCCGGCCATCGACCCGAATGGGCGGAATGATGGCGTTGCGCAGGCGTACGGCCAGGTCCGCAGCGTCCGCCGCGCCGAGTCCGTCGGCGAGGACGACGAACTCGTCACCCCCGAGCCGGGCGACGGTGTCCCCGTCACGGACACACGTGGTGAGGCGGCGGGCGACCTCGATCAGTACGGCGTCACCGGTGTGGTGGCCGAAACGGTCATTGATGGACTTGAAGCCGTCGAGGTCGCAGAAGAGGACCGCGAGACCCTTCGCGCCGTCGTCGTCCCCGGTGTCGGGTGCGACGGCGTGCACGTGGTGGTCGTACGGGCCACCGGGCACCGAGTCCACGTCGTAGCCGTGCGTCCGCGCGTCCGGATCGTCTACGTCGCCGTAGGCCGCGTCCAGCGCCTCGACCGCCGTGGTGGCCACGGAGTGCGGACGCTCGCAGAGCCGGGAGCTGAGCCGGGAGCGCAGCTCGGCACTGTTGGGCAGACCGGTGAGCGCGTCGTGCGAGGCGCGGTGCGCGAGATGCAGCTCGTGGCGCTTGCGCTCCTCGATGTCCTCGACGTGGGTGAGCAGGAAGCGGGGGCCGTCCGTGGTGTCGGCGACGACGGAGTTGCGCAGCGAGACCCAGAGATAGGTACCGTCCCGCCGCCCCAGCCGCAGCTCGGCGCGGCCGCCCTCGGCGGAGGTGCGCAGCAGGGTACCGATGTCCTCGGGGTGGACGAGGTCGGCGAAGGAGTAGCGGCGCAGGACGGACGCGGGGCGGCCGAGCAGCCGGCACAGGGCGTCGTTGGTGCGCAGCAGCCGGCCGTGCTGGTCGCCGCCCATCTCCGCGATGGCCATGCCGCTGGGCGCGTACTCGAAGGCCTGACGGAAGGACTCCTCGCTGGCCCGCAGCGCCTGCTGCTCACGCTCCAGACGGACCAGGGCGCGCTGCATGTTTGCTCTCAGCCGGGCGTTACTGATCGCAATGGCCGCCTGTGACGTGTACATCTGGAGGGCCTCACGGCCCCAGGCGCCGGGGCGGCGGCCGTTGCGCGGGCGGTCGACGGATATGACGCCCAGGAGATCGAGGCCGCCGCCGGACGCGTACATCGGGGCGTAGAGCCGGTCCTGGGGGTGCCACTCGTCCTCGAAGCGGGGCTCGGGACCCTCGGTGTGCCACTGCGGTACGTCGTCGTCGAGGAGGATCCACCCGTCGGTGTGGGGTATGAAACGGAGCTCGTCCCAGGCCTCTCCCATCGACAGCCTGCGCTCCCAGGAGCTGCGCGAGCCGACACGGCCGGTGATCAGGGCTTCCGCGGCGCTGTTTCCGGCGAAGGAGGCGACGACGAGATCACCGTCGGGTCGGACCAGGTTCACGCAGGCAAGCTCGTAGCCGAGACCGGCGACGATTCCGTCGGCCACGGTCTGCAGTGTGTCGGCCAGGCTCCGCGCCGTGTTGAGATCGGCCACGGCCTGGTGCAGCTGCCGCATCGTCGCAAGACGGACGTACGGCTCCGACTCGGCCTCCATTGCTCGCACTCCCCGAGACCTCGACAGCACTCCAGGTTTCATATCGACGCACTTACCTCAGTGTCACGGCCACTGAATCACAGTGAGCTGCGCGGTCGGTACACAGGGTCAGCAAATATTGCGCTCTGTGACTCAAGTCACAACAGATGGTAAAGGGGTTCCGGGGGTGCGTGCCTGCGATCCGTCCTTTTCTTGAACGCAAATCCGGGCGTTGCAGCGCCGGTCCCCCGGCGCTCCGGGCCGGGGGTCCTAGGACCAGGCTGGTCCCCTGGCCCGATGCGGAGGCACGCCGTCCGCGGCTAGCGTGCCGGATGTGTTGCAGACAAAACCTCCCGCCCCGCGTTCCGAGCCCATCCCCCATGCTGAGGGGGTGAGCAACGATGAGTTCCGGGCCGCCCTCGCCCGGCTGGCCGCCGGTGTCGTGCTGATCACCGCCGAGGAGCCGCCGCTCGACGAGAACGGCCGGGGCGAGGACGTCGGGATGACGGCGACCGCCTTCATGTCCGTGTCGCTGGACCCGCCGCTGGTCATGGTCAGCCTGCGCAACGACTCACGGATGGACGATCTGCTGTCCGAGCAGCCGCTGTGGGCGGTCTCCGTGCTCGCCGAGAGCCAGCGGCACATCGCCGGACGGTTCGCGATGAAGGGCCGGATCAGCGACCGGCTGCTGTTCGAGGACATCCCCTACAAGAGGGGAGAGGCCACCCGCGCACCACTGGTCGGGGGCGCACTGGCCACGCTGGAGTGCCGCACCGAGCAGCGGGTCCTGGCGGGCGACCACACCCTGGTGATCGGCCGGGTCCTGAGCGCGGCCCTGCCGAGCGGGGACGGCTCACCGCTGACCTACTTCCGGGGGCGGTACCGGCAGCTGGGGTGACGGGGCGTCGGCGTCGCGGGCCGAGGTGACGCGACGCCGGTGTCGCGGGGCGTCGGCAACGCGCGGCCGAGGTGACGGAACGCCGGGGCGTCGGGGCGTCGGGGCGTCGGGGCGTCGGGGCGTCGGGCGCGGTTACCAGTCGCGGCCGGAGCGGCCGCGCTTCGTCTCGCCGCGTTGCTTCTTCTCGCGCAGGCGGCGTTCGTTGATGCCGCGCGGAATCCTGGTCTTGCGGCGCGGCCTGGGGGGCGGTGCCGTGGCTTCGGCCAGCAGGGAGGCGAGCCGTACGAGAGCCGTCTCGCGGTTGCGCCACTGGGAGCGGTGCTCGGACGCCCGTACCGCGATCACCCCGTCCACGAGCCTGCCCTCCAGACGCTGAAGCGCCCGCTCCTTCCATACCGGGGGGAGCGCTTCGGTCGCGGCGAGGTCGAAGCGGAGCTCCACCTGGGAGTCGCTGGTGTTGACGTGCTGCCCGCCGGGCCCGGAGGACCGCGAGAAACGCCACATGAGCTCGGCCTCCGGCAAGGAGACCGAACCGCGGATGACATAGGGCCCGGACATGGCACCCATGTTCCCCGGCTCACCGAGTGTTCGTCACCTTCTTTTGCCACACGAGTGCCTTACGAATGCCTTACGGGCCGCATCGGCCGTCGGGCCGGCCGGGGGACTTCGGTAAAGAAAGTAAAGGGAGCAGGAACCTCCCGGTCCCCTGCCCGCGTTATGACCTGTGACGGTAGCTTCGTGATGGCATGGAGCCCGCACTCGACGATGAAAGGGACTTCCCATGGCTGTAAGCCTGTCCAAGGGCGGCAACGTCTCGCTCACCAAGGAGGCCCCGGGCCTGACCGCCGTCACGGTCGGCCTCGGCTGGGACGTCCGCACCACCACCGGTACCGACTTCGACCTCGACGCCTCGGCGATCGCGGTCAACTCGGCCGGCAAGGTCGTCTCCGACGGCCACTTCGTCTTCTTCAACAACAAGTCGACGCCGGATCAGACCATCGTGCACACCGGTGACAACGTCACGGGCCAGGGCGAGGGCGACGACGAGCAGATCAACGTCAACCTGGCGGGCCTGCCGGCCGATGTCGACAAGATCGTCTTCCCGGTCTCGATCTACGACGCCGAGACCCGCAGCCAGAACTTCGGCCAGGTGCGCAACGCGTTCATCCGCATCATCAACCAGGCCGGCGGCACCGAGGTCGCCCGCTACGACCTGAGCGAGGACGCCGCCACCGAGACCGCCATGGTCTTCGGCGAGCTCTACCGCAACGGCGCGGAGTGGAAGTTCCGTGCCGTCGGCCAGGGTTACGCCTCGGGTCTGCGCGGCATCGCCCAGGACTTCGGCGTCAACCTCTGACCTACGGCGTCGGCCTCTGACCTACGGCGTCGGCCTCTGACGCGAGAGCTCGCCCCACGAAACCCCCGGCCGTCACGGCCGGGGGTTTCGAGTGCGCCGACCGGGTTTGATTCAAGCCCGTTCTGCACAAGTACTCTGCAAACAATCACAGTTGATCGTATAGCGAACACCGAATGACCATCTTCGGACAAGAAGTGGTCAAAAAAATGTGAGGCCTTTGTTAGTACACCGTCAATTTCGCTCATTTGGTGGCACGCTCTCGGCTCGTAACCCCCCACGGAACGAGCAACGGAGAACGCATGACCCCCCACATGAACACCCGTCGCGCCGCAGCCCTGGCCGCCGTGGCCGCGATGGTCGTCGTCGGCGTCCAGACCGGTTCGGCCAACGCCGCACCCGACCACGGCAACGCCGGCCCCTCCGCCACTCGCAGCGTCGTCCCCTTCGGCGCGAACAGTGCCTCGCAGCGCACCGCCGCCATCAAGTCGGCGCAGACCGACGCCTCCTCGACCGCCGAGTCCCTCGGGCTCGGCAGCCAGGAGAAGCTGATCGTCCGTGATGTGATCAAGGACGCCGACGGCACCGTCCACACCCGCTACGAGCGCACCTACGCCGGACTCCCGGTCCTCGGCGGCGATCTCGTCACCCACACCGCTCGCGGCGGAAAGCTCAAGGGCGTCACCAAGGCGACCAAGGCCCGGATATCGGTGCCGTCGACGACGGCGAAGATCAAGACCGCGGCCGCCGCCCGCAAGGTCGTCTGGGCGGGTGGCGCCAAGCCCGTCCTCGCCTTCGAGACGGTGAAAACCGGCGTGCAGAAGGACGGCACGCCCAGCAGGCTGCACATCATCACCGACGCGACCACCGGCCAGAAGCTCCGGAGCTACGAGGCGATCGAGACCGGCGTCGGCAACAGCCAGTACAGCGGCCAGGTCGACCTGACGACCACCGCGACCGGCTCCGGATTCGAACTGACCGACGGCGACCGCGGCGGCCACAAGACGTACGACCTCGACCAGGGCGAGAGCGGCACCGGCGAACTCGTCACGGACGACGACGACACCTGGGGCGACGGCACCGGCGACGACCGGCAGACCGCCGCCGTCGACGCCGCCTACGGCGCCGCGAAGACCTGGGACTTCTACAAGTCGGCGTTCGGCCGCGACGGCATCGCCGGTGACGGCAAGGCCGCGTACTCGCGGGTCCACTACGGCGACGCGTACGTCAACGCGTTCTGGGACGACAGCTGCTTCTGCATGACGTACGGCGACGGCGCCGACAACAAGAGCGCCCTCACCGCTCTCGACGTCGCCGGCCACGAGATGAGCCACGGCCTGACCGCGTCGACCGCCAACCTCGACTACTTCGGGGAGTCCGGCGGTCTGAACGAGGCGACCAGCGACATCTTCGGCACCTCGGTGGAGTTCGCCGCCGACAACAGCACGGACGTCGGCGACTACCTCATCGGCGAGAAGATCGACATCAACGGCGACGGCACCCCGCTGCGCTACATGGACGAGCCGAGCAAGGACGGCGGCTCCGCGGACTACTGGGACAGCAGCGTCGGCGACCTCGACGTGCACTACTCCTCGGGCGTCGCCAACCACTTCTTCTACCTGCTGTCCGAGGGCAGCGGCGCGAAGACGATCAACGGCGTCGACTACGACTCCCCGACCATCGACGGCTCCACGGTCACCGGCATCGGCCGGGACAAGGCCGTCCAGATCTGGTACAAGGCCCTCTCCGAGTACATGACGTCGACCACCGACTACGCGGCCGCACGCACGGCGACCGAGAAGGCGGCGACCGATCTGTACGGGGCCGACAGCGCCGAGCTCGCGGCCGTCGACGCCGCCTGGAGCGGCGTCAACGTGAAGTAGCGGCATCTGTGTGAAGTAGCGGCGTCCCTGTGAAACAGCGCCACTGCCGTACTTCTTGTACGCGGGAGCCGGTCAGCCCTTCGAGGCGGGCCGGCTCTTCCCGTACAGCCAGGTGTTCCACAGCTCCGTCAGATCCTGCCCGGTCGTCTTCTCGACGTACGCGGTGAAGTCGGCGGTCGACGCGTTGCCGTGCCGGTGGGCCTTCGTCCAGCCCTTGACGAGCGCGAAGAAACGCTCGTCGTCGCCCACAGCCTGCCGGATCTTGTGGATGACCATCGCCCCGCGCCCGTACACCGGTGCCTTCGAGATGTAGGCCGCCGACGGCGGATCGGCGGGCGGGAAGGCCCAGTTGTCGTCGTTCTCGAAGGCCGCGTCGAACCGGCCCTGGACCGGCCTGCCCTCCTTGTCGTCCTCCCACAGCCACTCCGCGTAGGTCGCGAATCCCTCGTTGAGCCACATGTCCCGCCAGCTCTCGGGCGTGACGGAGTCCCCGAACCACTGGTGGGACATCTCGTGGACGAGGAGCCCGGCGTCCGGCGTCCCGGGGAAGTACGGCCGGTGCTGGGTCTCCAAGGCGTATCCGGAGTCGCCGGGACGCCCGACGATCGCCCCCGTCGCGGAGAAGGGGTACGGGCCGAAACGTTCCGCCTCCCACTTCACGATCTCGGGGACCCGGGCGAGAATCGGCGCGCTCCGCGCCGCCACCGACGCGTCGGCGGCGCTGAACACCTTGATGCCGTCCGGGGTGGTCGACGTCTTCGTGTCGAAACGGCCGATGGCGACCGTCGCGAGGTAGCTCGCCATCGGTTCGGCGACGTGCCAGTGGTACGTGGCGGTGCCGCCCGCGGTCCTGCGCGAGGCCAGCTCACCGTTGGAGACGGCCGTCAGACTCTTCGGGACGGTGACGGTGATGTCGTACGACGCCTTGTCGCTCGGGTGGTTGTTGCCGGGGAACCAGGCCATGGAACCCGTCGGTTCGCCGAGCGCGACCGCTCCGTCCGCCGTCCTCAGCCAGCCCTCCTTCGACTCGTCGGGGTCGGTGAGGGTCTGCGGGGTGCCGGAGTAGCGGACGACCGTACGGAACGTCCTGCCCTTGCGGAGCCGGTTCCCGACCTCGGCGTCGGGACGCAGCGTCAGCTCGTGGCCCGCCCGGTTCACCACGGCGGGGCGGCCCTCGACGGTCGCGGACCGGACGGTGAGCCCGGCGAGGTCGAGGTTGAAGGCGCTGAGGTCCTGGGTGGCGCGCGCGGTGATCGTGGCGGTGCCGCTCAGATGGTGGGCGGCCGGGTCGACGTCGAGGACGAGGTCGTAGTGGGTGACGTCGTAGCCGCCGTTGCCAAGCTTCGGGAAGTACGGATCGCGCAGACCGGCGGCGCCGGGGGTGCCCTCGACGCCGCCGGCGCAACCGGTGGAGGTCGTCAGAACCAGCAGGCCGAGGGCGGCGGCGCGGGCCGTGCGGCGTACAGGTGTTCGCTGATTCACGCCTGTGATCCTAGGCCGACCCCAGGGGCGGAACCTCTGAATGCCGTTACGTCGGCACGGCGGGAATCTACTTCGCGAGGGCGGCGACGCCCACGTTCGCGAACTTCTCGTCGAGGTCGCCGCTGGGGGCTCCGGCCACGCCGATGCCGGCGATCGGCGCGCCCTTGGTGGTGACCGGGGCGCCGCCCGCGAGGAACAGGGTGCCGGGGATGTCCTTGAGGTTCGGGGCCTGCTCCAGGCGCTTGGCCAGCTCGGAGGTGGGCGCGTTCCACGAGACGGCGGTGTACGCCTTCTTCACGGCCGACTCGTACGCCTGCGGGCCCGCGCCGTCACCGCGCAGCGTCACGATGGTGTTGCCGTTGCGGTCGACGACGGCGACGGAGACGCGCTGGTTCTCCTTCTGCGCGGCGTCGAGGGTGGCCTGCGCGGCCTTGGTGGCGGCGGCCACGGTCAGGTGGGTGGTCTGCTGGAGGTTCCGGTTCGCGGCGTCCGCCTCGACGGCGGCGGCGGGTGCGGCGGCCGGGGTGGAGGCGCCGGCGGACATGGCGCCGAAGGTTCCGGCGCCGAGGGCGGCGGCGACGACGGCACCGGTCAGGACGCGGGTGCGCAGCGACGGCTTCTTCATGGTGGGCTCCTTCGGCAGCGGTGCGGTGGTTGAACTGGTCGAGCCCGTTCGGCTCTGTCATCGATCCTGCTGCCGTGTCCGGGGCCGTACGGTCGACGGACCGGCTCGACGCCGCGCGCGGGACGGCCGACGGTCCCATCGGCCGATCGGTTGATGCGGGGGTGGTCGGCCGGGGTGACCATGGATGTGTCTGTGCAGGTCAGCAGCGCTGATGAGGGTGAGGAGCGAGGGGTACGAGGTGGAGCACCGAACCCGGCCGGCACGCGGCACCGTCACAGGGCGGACCGGCGGCTCCGGTGCGCGCGTGAGCGGGAACGGCGGCGGCGCGCGCGTGAGCGGTTACGAGGACGCCTCCGGTGCCGCCGGTGACCCGGATGCGCGTCGGCTCACGCTCCTGATGCATTCCGCGTTCTTCCTGCTGCTCGGCGCCTCGCTCGCCCGTTTCCTGCTGCGGCACCCCGGCGAGGCCCGCACCCCGTGGATCATCGCGCTGTCCGTCGCCCTGGCAGTGCTGTACGTGCTCGGGCCGGTGCTCGGTTCGCGTCCGACGCCGCGCAGCGTGGTGTGGCTGGGGGCACTGGTCGCCGTATGGATGGTGCTGGTCGTCCTCGCGCCGAGCTTCGCGTGGTGCGCGGTCCCGCTGTTCTACACCGGGCTGCGGATCCTTCCGCCACGTGCGGCGCTCGTACTCGTCGCCCTGCTCACCGTGTTCGTCGTCGCCGCGCAACTGCGGCTGGCCCACGGTTTCGACCCGAACCTGGTGCTGGCCCCGCCCGCGGTGGCGGCCGTCGCGACAGCGGTCTTCGTCCACATGCAGCGGCAGGCCGTGCGCCAGCGCGAACTGTCCGAGCGGCAGGGCGAACTGATCGACGACCTGCTGCGCACCCGCCGCGAACTGGCCGCCACCGAGCGCCGCGAGGGGACCCTCGCCGAGCGCCAGCGGCTCTCGATGGAGATCCACGACACCCTCGCGCAGGGCCTGTCCAGCCAGCAGATGCTGCTCCAGGCCGCCGACCGCACGTGGGACGCCGATCCGGCGACCGCCCGCCGTCATGTCCGTACGGCGACGGGCATCGCGGAACGCAATCTCGCCGAGGCCCGCCGCTTCGTCCACGACCTGGCCCCGGCCGATCTCGCGGAGGGCGGCGGTCTGGAGGCGGCCCTGCACGCGCTGGCCGCACGCGAGACGGCCCAGGCGCAGGGGCGGCTCACCGTCCGCTGCCACGTGGAGGGCGAGCGGCACACCGCACTGTCCGACCGGGTGCAGTCCGCGCTGCTGCGCATCGCGCAGGGGGCGCTGGCCAATGTGCGGGAACACGCGCACGCCACGGAGGCCGCGCTGACGCTGACCCATCTCGACGACCGGGTCGTCCTGGACATCGCCGACAACGGGCAGGGCTTCACCCCCGCCGGGCACGCCGGGGCGGCCACCGGTGGCGTACGCGGGCACGGGCTGCCCGCGATGCGTGCCAGGCTGCACCAGCTCGGCGGCACGCTGACGATCGAGTCGGCACCGGGCGAGGGAACGGTCCTGTCCGCCGCCGTCCCCCTCACCCCCGCCCCCGACCCGGAGGACCTCGCATGAACGCGACGCCGCCCGTCCGCATCCTGCTCTGCGACGACCACGCCGTCGTACGCGCCGGGCTGCTCGCCCTCCTCGGCAGCGAACCGGACATCGAAGTCGTCGGGGAGGCGGGCAGCGGCGAGGAGGCCGTCGCCCTGGCCGCCAAGGTCGCTCCGGACGTCGTTCTGATGGACCTCCAGCTGGGCGAGGGCATCGACGGCGTCGAGGCGACCCGCCGGATCGCCTCGACGGACGCCCACGTCCTGGTCCTCACCACGTACGACACGGACGCCGACATCACCCGTGCCATCGAGGCGGGCGCCACCGGCTACCTGCTGAAGGCCGAGCGCCCGGAGGAACTGTTCGCCGCGATCCGCTCGGCCGCGCAGGGCCGCACGACGCTCTCCCCGCCCGTGGCCAGCCGCGTCATGGCCCGCATGCGCAAGCCCCGGCCCACCCTGACCGACCGCGAACGCGACATCCTGGCCCAGCTCTCCCAGGGCCTGGGCAACCGGGACATCGCCCGCGCCCTGTTCATCAGCGAGGCCACGGTCAAGACCCACCTGGGCCGCATCTACGACAAACTCGGCGTCGACACCCGCGCGGGCGCCGTCGCCGTGGCGAAGGAGCAGCGGCTGCTGCCGTAGCCCACCCGCCCGGAACGGAGAGGTCGTCGGCCGTCTCCCCTCCACGGCCACCCCGTAGAGGTCCGGCGTCCGCGGCACACTCCGGGCCCGCCCGTCACCCGGTCGAGCGGTCGGCCGCCGCGGCGTCGGCGCGCCTTCGGGCATGACACCATCGAACTGTGCTCGACATCGGCTACTCCCTCTCCCGACGCTTCCCCGATCCCCCGCAGACCGACTACCGCCGCGCGGACGTCCACGCCCTGCGGCACGATCTGTTCTCCGGGGACGTCTACCTCGCGGACACCAAGGCGGACCGCGAGGTGTCCACAGCCTGGGGATGGGTGCCGGTGCTCGACTTCGCGTGGGCACTGTGCGACATCGTCGAGCAGATCGACCAGGACCCGCGCGGCAACCGCTCGCACCGGCAGCAGTTCGCCGAGCTGGACTTCACCGAGTCGTCCGACCGGATGCTCTTCGAACGCCGCTTCGGCTGGGTCGACGTCGAGGCCGACTGGATGCCCGGCGACGAGCCCCCGCTCACCTTCAGTCACTCGCTGCTGCGCCGCGAGGCCCGCGACTTCCTGCACGATCTGATCGCCGACCTCGCCGACATGCACGAGGGTCTCGCCGACAACCCCGTGATCTGGGACCTCCAGGCCCGCTTCCCCCGGGTCTGACCCCTGCACCGCGCGGGCGGCTACGCCTCCACCCGCACCCCGATCTGCGCCGCGAACGCCGGTGCCAGCTCCATCAGCTGCGCCGGGCTGATCACCGCACCCGCGAGCCGCTCCACCCCACGCGCGATGTCCAGCTCCGCGACCGTCCGCAGGTCCACCGCCTCCATCCGCACGGAACTGAAGTCGGCCCGCTTCAGCACACAGTCGCGGAACTCCACCCGCACCAGCTGCGCATCCCCGAAATCCGGCTCGGACAGCACACAGCCCTCGAACACCACGTCCTTCAGCCGCGCCTTCCGCAGATTCAGGTAGTCGATCTTCCCGCCGCGCACCAGCACCCGTTCCAGCACCGCACCGTGCAGCTGCGCCCCGCCCAGCCGTGCGTCCACCACCTCCACGTCACGCAGTGACGCCCCCGCGAGATCGGCGCCCACCCCCCGTACGCCCGTCAGCACCGAGTCGATGAAGCGGGACCTGACCAGCTCCGTACGGTCCAGGGCGCAGCCGTCCAGCGCACAGTCCATGAACCGGGCCCCCGGACCCGACTCGTCCGCGAGATCCGTCCCCTCGAAGCAGAGCCCGTCGTAGTCCCCGTCGGGCTCCAGTCCCTGCCCCTCGTACGGGACGAGCGGGGGCAGCCGCACCTCCGGCCGCCGTGCCGCCGCGATGGTGTCCGTCTTCCTGCTGCTGCGTGCCATGCCCCCATCGTGAACCACCCCACTGACAACGCCCCCTCCCGCTCGGCCTACCGCCCGCCGAGCTCCGCCAGCGCCCCGTCCGTCAGCCGGTACACCGTCCACTCGTCCTGCGGCCGTGCGCCCAGCGACTCGTAGAAGGCGATGGACGGGGCGTTCCAGTCCAGCACCGACCACTCCAGACGCTCGTAATCGCGCTCCACGCAGATCCGCGCCAGCTCCGTCAGCAGTGCCTTCCCGTGCCCGCCGCCACGCCGCTCGGGACGTACGTACAGGTCCTCCAGGTAGATGCCGTGCACCCCGCGCCACGTGGAGAAGTTCAGGAACCACAGCGCGAAGCCGACCGCCTCTCCGTCCTCGTCCGACTCGGCGATGTGCGCGTACGCGGCGGGCCGCTCGCCGAACAGCGCCTCGTGCAACTGCTCCTCGGTGGCCTTCGCCTCGTGCAGGGCCTTCTCGTAGTCGGCCAGCTCACGGATCATGGCGTGGATGACGGGGACATCGGCAGGGGTAGCGGTACGAATCATGAGGGCAGCGTAAGCACGGGCGGTATCTCCGCTACGCCCGGCCCAGCAGTTGCCGGGCGATCTCGGTCTGCTGCGGCTCCAGCCGTCGCTCCCCGCCCGACACCTCCCACAGACCGTTCTGCAGCAGCCGCCCCAGCGTCCACGCCCGCGCCCGCTCCCGGTCCAGGCCCAGCGTTTGCGTCATCAGATCGAACCGCCACCGCACCGCCGCCGCGTCGAACCTGTTGACCAGCGCCGGAAGCAGCTCGAACCCCGGATCGCCGACCAGCGGCTTCGGGTCGATGACCACCCACCGGTGCGCCTCCTCCGGCCCGGCCAGCACATTCCCGTAATGCAGGTCCCAGTGCAGCAACCGGTCCCCCGGCTCCCCCGCGACCTCCCGCACCGCCGCCGCGCAGTCCGCCAGCAGCCGCCGCTCCTCCACGTCCGCCAGTTCCCCCACCGCCCCCGGCGCCGCCTCCAGCATCCGCGCGGCGATGTCCCCGAGGCCCCGCAGCCCCCGGTCCGCCGGAGCCGGTACGGACGACAGCCGGGCCAGCAGGCCCGCCAGGATCCGCGCCGCCTCCCGCTCGTCCGCCACTCCCCTCAACGAGCGGTGGCCGTCCAGCCGCTCCAGCAGCAGCGTCCCCGTCGCCGCGTCGTGCTCCAGCAGCTCCACGGCCCCCGCGCCCGCCTCGCCCCACACCCGCAGCGCGACCGGCTCCCCCACCGTCTCCTCGTCCACCGGCTGCAGCTTCAACGCCGCCCGGCGACCGTCCGCCACCCGCACGACCGGAAGCACCAGCGCGCACACCCCGTGGAACGCCGCACCGTCCCGCCTCAGCCCCCATCGCTCCAGGAACCCGGCGGCCCGCCCCGGCAGCGCCGCGACGAAGGCCCGCCCGGCCGCTCCGTTGTATGCGGACTGGGTCTCGATCAGCTCGGCCGGAATGTCGATCACGCGGACGATCGTAGAGCCGTGCGTCAATCGGATATGACCCCGAGCAGCCCCGCCCCGCCCACCCGGCGCCGTACCACCGCCGGTTCGTGGATCCGCAGCGTCGGCTCCTGGATCCGCAGCGCACCCGGCACCTACATCTGGCTGACCGCACTCTTCGTCACCACCTTCGTCATCCACCAGATGTCACCGGACTTCGAAGAGGACTTCCTGCGCCAGCACTCGACCAACATCCACGAACTCTCCCGGAAACCCGTACGCGTACTGATCTCCAGCGCCTTCTGGATCGACAGCGGCCACTGGGCCCCCTACGCCGTCCTCTACACCGTCTTCCACGCCAACGCCGAACGCTGGCTCGGCACCCTGCGCTGGCTCGCCGTCGTCATCGCCGCCCATGTCCTGGCCACCCTGGTCAGCGAAGGCGTCCTCGCCTGGGCCATCCGGCACGGCCACGTACCGCCGTCCGCCGTCAACACGCTCGACATCGGAGTCAGTTACGCCCTCGCGGGCGTCGTGGCCGTCCTCACGTACCGCGTCCCGCAGCCCTGGCAGTACGTGTATCTCTTCGCCGTCGTCGCCTTCTACGGCATCCCGCTCATCACCGGCCGCACCTTCACCGACCTCGGCCACTTCACCTCCGTACTCATCGGCCTGGCCTGCTATCCACTGACAAGGTCCCGGTCCCGGCCGCAGACGAAAACCCCTCAGGCGCAGTAACCTCCCGCCCCAGAGAGAACAGCTGCAACCATGGCGTCACACCGGACAAAGCAGGGGCAACATGAGCACCGTCAGCACCGCCAACGGCGGCATATCGTTCTGGTACGCGGACCAGGGCACCCCCGCACCCCGGGAACCCCTGCCCGGCGACACCACCGCCGACGTCTGCATCGTCGGCGGCGGGTACACCGGTCTGTGGACCGCCTACTACCTGAAGAAGGCCGTCCCCTTCCTCAACATCACCCTGCTCGAAGCCAAGTTCTGCGGCTACGGCGCCTCCGGGCGCAACGGCGGCTGGCTCTACAACGGCATCGCGGGCCGCGACCGCTACGCGAAGCTCCACGGCCACGAAGCCGCCGTACGCCTCCAGCAGGCGATGAACGACACCGTCGGCGAAGTCGTCCGCGTGGCCGCCGAGGAGAACATCGACGCCGACATCCACCGGGGCGGTGTCCTCGAAGTCGCCTACACCCCCGCCCAGCTGGCCCGGCTCAAGGACTTCCACTCCGTGGAGATCGCCTTCGGCGAGAAGGACCGCGTCCTGCGCGGCGCCCGCGAGACCGGCGAACGCATCAACGTCACCGGAGTCGTCGGCTCCACCTGGACCCCGCACGGCGCCCGCCTGCACCCGGTCAAGCTCGTCAAGGGCCTCGCCGCCACCGTCGAGGCGCTCGGCGTGACCATCCACGAGTCCACGCCCGTCACCGAGATCAGACCCAAGCACGCGCACACCCCGTACGGCACGGTCCGCGCCCCGTACATCCTGCGCTGCACCGAGGGCTTCACCGCGAACCTCAAGGGCCAGAAGCGCACCTGGCTCCCCATGAACTCCTCGATGATCGCCACCGAGCCGCTGCCCCGCTCCGTCTGGGACACCATCGGCTGGGACGGCCGCGAGACCCTCGGCGACATGGCCCACGCCTACATGTACGCCCAGCGCACCGCCGACGACCGCATCGCACTCGGCGGCCGCGGCGTCCCGTACCGCTACGGCTCGGCCACCGACAATGACGGCCGCACCCAGCCCGCCACCATCGAGGCCCTCCGCGACATCCTCGTCCGCCTCTTCCCGACCACCGCCGGCGCCCGCATCGACCACGCCTGGTCCGGCGTCCTCGGCGTCCCCCGCGACTGGTGCGCCACCGTCACCCTCGACCGCTCCACCGGCCTCGGCTGGGCCGGCGGCTACGTCGGCTCGGGCGTCGCCACCACCAACCTCGCCGCCCGCACCCTGCGCGACCTGATCCAGCAGGACTCCGGCCAGTCCGGTCCCACCGACCTGACCACCCTGCCCTGGGTGAACCACAAGGTCCGCCGCTGGGAGCCGGAACCCTTCCGCTGGCTCGGCGTCCACGGCATGTACGCCGCCTACCGGACCGCCGACCGCCGCGAACTCACCTCGCCCCGCCCCGGCACGGACCCCGTCGCGAAGGCCGCGGACCGGCTGGCGGGGCGGCATTGACCCTCTCGTTCGGATCGGACGGGGCCCACGCATCGGGGCAGAGCCTGCCTGCGTGGATCGCGGGCGGAACGCAGGAGAATCCGGGCCGGATGTGATCCGGCCCGGATCTCAACCCTTCCGGCGGGCGGCTACTTGGTGCACTCCACCCGGATCGGCGCGGCGGCGTGGTGGGCGTTCGCCCGTGACGACGAGCTCCAGTCGTCGCCGCGGTCGTGCAGTTTGACGCTCAGCACGCCGCTGTTGATCTTGTACGAGGGGGCTGCGATCCACTGGCCGCGGTGGCTCACCTGGGTGATCGTGAAGTGGCCGAGCTGGGTGGAGCCCGCGGTGCTCGTGCCGTCGTGGACGGTGTAGTACGTGGGCTGGCCACCGACGTGCCCGATGTTGCTGTCGTTCGGTATGTAGACGCTGACCTTGCAACTGCCCGAACTCACTTCACCGGTACGGAAGTTCCAGACCACGCTGTTGTCGCTGTCGTTGGAGTCGCCCGACATGGGAATCGAGCGGTACCAGCCGTTGCAGCCGCCTGCGGCGTAGGAGCCGTCGTGGGTGGTCCAGCCCTTCTGGCCGTCGGTGTACTTGCCGCGTTCGGTGAAGGTGACCGCACTGCTGGTGCAGTGCAGGCCGCCGACCGCCGAGAAGAGCACCGTGGGTGAGGCCACCGTCTTCTGCGGGGTCGGGGCGGCGCCGTTTCCCGTCGAGGAGTCCGTCTTCGTTCCGGTCTGCTTGCCGGCGTCGGAGCCCGTCTTGGTCTGCGTCGTCTTGTCGCCCGCCTTGGTCTGCGTGGTCTCGTCGCCCGCCTTGTCCTTCGGGGCCTTGTCACCCGCCTTGGTGCCGGTGGGCAGCCCCCCGGAGCTGCCGACGTTGTCCGCCGACGCGGCTTCGATGATGGGGGGAGCGTTCACGCCGCCCGTCGTCCCCGCCGTGCCTCCTGGGGCCTTCGCACTGCCCTTGCCCAGCGGTCCCTTGGGGGCATCCGCCTGCGGTACGTAGCCGTCCGCCCCCGGGGCGGGGTCCGTGTATCCGGCGGCGCTGTTCCTGCTGTTGTGCTCGGGGCCGTCCCCGCCGGTCGAGGAGGCGACGACGAACGGGAGGGACAGCAGTACTACGCCGCCGATCACGGCAGCCGCGACCATCGGCCGGGAGACCTTGCCGGGCGCCGGTCCTTCGTCCTTCGCGCCGACGCCTTCGGGGCCGTTGCCCGCACCGTCGGTGGTGATGGCGGTGGTCGCGGAGGCGGTACGGGGACGCGCACGGGTCCGGGTGAGGGTGCCCAGTACGGCAGTGAGTGCCGGAAGCCCACGGGACGTCGTGGCGGCGGCCGTCGCGGACGCGGTGGTGGTGGCTGCCGTGACCTCCGGAACGCCGGCTGCTGCTGCGGCAACTGGTTCCGTGACCGGTTCCGGAGCCGGTGCGGGCTGCGCGACGGCCTGCGGCCCGGACTTCTCGGCGGCAACCGGCTCGGCTGCGGGCGTCGAGGACGCGGTCGCCGCCTTCGCCGTCCTGGGCTCCTTCGCAGCCTTGGGGTCGGGTGCCGGTGCCGGTGCCGGCGTCGGTGCGGTGCTCTCCGTCACGCGGGCGGCGGCAGGCACCTCCGCGCCGATCACGCCCCCGGCGAGCGTTACGGCGGGTCCCTGCGAGGAACCGCCCCCGGACTCTGTCACCTTGGCGGAACCGGCCGTGGGGGGCGCACTGGTCGCAGTGGCGGGCTTCGGTGTTCCGGCTCCCGTCTCCGTTCCCGCTTCCGGTACCGCCTCCTCCGATGTCTCCGCAGCAGCGGACACCTCGCTGTTCGACTCGGGTTCCGTGTTCGCCATGGCCACCTCGCCTCTCCTGCTTCTCGTCAAGTGCATCGCTCATGTGCGTCGGTCACGTGCATCACTGGCGTGCGTCGGTCATGCGCGTCGGTCGTACGCGTCGGTCATGTGCGTTGGTCATGCGCGTTGGTCGTACGCGTCGGTCGTGTGTGTCAGTCGTGTGTGTCAGTCGTCCGTGCCGGACAGCGTGGCGAAGATCTGCGAGGACAGTGTCACGGGTGGGCCTTCCTCCCGGAACACGCCCCCCACATACTGCTCGTCCAGCCGCGTCAGCCGGGCCTGGATGTGCTGCTCGTAGTTGTCCAGGACCTCCTCCCGGTCCGGGTCCAGCAGTGGCGCCGACTGCTCGGCCAAATGGAGCAGATCGGCATACTGCTCCCGTTCCGCGAACGGGTCGTAGTCCTCGGGCACCTGGTTGGTGCCGTCATTCGTTTCCACCCGCCAGTGCCTCACCAACTCTCGTAGGCGCTGGTCGGTGAAGATGTGCAGCCCCTCGCTCGCGACCTCGGACCAGTGCATGAAGGAGCGGAACCTCGCGTCTGCGAGGTGGGAGTCGCTGCCCAGCAGTTCGTCGGCAACCGTGTTGAACCGCGTGCGGCTGCGGGCGAAGCGGACTTCCTCCAGCGTCTGGTGGTTGTCGATCCAGTAGTTCCGCGCCAAGGCCTCAGGGGCATGGGGTTGCTGCCGGAAGGTCTCGTACTCGCCCAGACCGAGGAGGTCCGCCGGGTCCACGTGGAGGGCGTCGGCCAACCGTTTCAGATAGCTCGGGTGCATGCCCAGGGTGTAGGCGAAGAAGCGCGTATCGTCCGGGACGCGCGGCAGCGGTTGGGCGCGCGAGTCTTCGTACAGCTTCTTGGCCCTGGCCGGATCCATGACGGCCACCTTGGACATCGTGTGCCCCTCGGTGTGCAGATACGACGAGAAGTGCCACCACTCGGAGAGCGGCACACCAATTTCCGTCATCTGCTTCACGAGTTCGCGCGTGGAGTTTCCGAGGCCCATTCGGTCGGCCAGCCGGTCGAGTGAGTCGAGGGCCGCGCGGAGGGGGGTGACCCCCTGCAGGGCGGCCTTGATGCTGGTGAGGTCGGAGGGCTGTAGTCCGAGGGCCTTGGCCGCCGCGGCCATTCGATGAGTGCTTATGGCCGCGTCTGTGCCGGTGTTCGTGAGCGGGCTGGATGGTTCCTGGCCTCGGTGCTGCGCCAGCAACTCCCGTACGCCGGGCTCGTCGAGTATCCCGGCCGGGGTGTTGCGGTGCACCGAAGTCGTCACGTCCGACTCCCAGACCGATTTCAGGACCGGGTCCTGCTCGTGGTGCGGCTGCCCCTGCGGGCCCTGCCAGTCGGCCGGTCGCTCCGACAGCGGCGGCAGCAGGTCTGAAATGCCGCGCAGGAAGGTGTCCATGCCCGCTTCGTCGGCGGAGTCCACCGTCATCAGGTCCGTCAGGAGGGAACTCAGGTCCCCTTCGGACTGCGCGATCTTGACCAGCTCGGAGTCGAGCCCGAGTGTCATCGTCGGGTCTTCGGTCGGTGACAGTTCTATGTCGAAGGTGACCAGACTCAGTTCGCGCTGTCTGTACGGGGAGAGCCGACTGAATTCGTCGGCCAACTGCTCACGCATGTCCGGCAGCAGCTCGTCGAGCAGGTGGTCGCGGAACTCGTCGGACAGCGGGGGATGCTCCAGGACTCGGGTGATGCGGAGCCCCAGGGTGCTGTCCTGATGGATTACCCGCTGGATGTGGAACGGCGCCGGCGTGCCATCCGGTGTTGTCAAGGAGATGTGTACGGGAGCGGTGACCGCGAGCACCTCGGAGGACGTGGGTGAGAGAAGCGGTTGGTACGTCGAGGGCCGGGCCCACAGGTGCTCGCCGTCGCGGACGTGTCCGTGCATCCGTACGCCGTCGTGCACGCCCTCCCAGAGATAGCCGCCTTCCGGGACCTCCACCCACGAATCGGAGCTGCGCGCGGTGCGGTGGGCTCCGGCTATCGCGTCCCGGAGATCGGACACCGACCAGCGGTAGGGGAAGAGAAGTTGACCCGTGGCCGTCATGCCGTCGGGGTTGAACACGGTCCCGTTCTCCCGGTCACCGAGCTGCCATTCGAGAGGCGGCGGGGCGCCGTCGGCGACAGCCTGTGCCGTCCGCCCCCGCAGGTTCGGGTCCCTGAACAGGACCGTGGCCCACTGGGTGCCGTTCGGGTGCGCGGCCCACAGCGGTTCGATGAAGACGCCGTGTTTGCGCTGCGCGAAGGTCCCGGTCTCATCCGGCAGCATGTAGTGGACGCCGGTTCTGTCGGAGGTGGAGCCGTATGTCAGGAAGCGCAGTGCGACGTCCCCGAACGCGGGATCGTCGTACAGCCCGCGGGGTGACGGCGGTTCAAGGTGGGTGGGCGGCAGCAGGCCGTTCTGGTCGGGGTGGGGGGCGAAGTCGGTGATGGTTCCGGTGGTGTCGGCGCTGCCCTTGATACGTACGCCCTGGTAGACGCCGTCGAAGGTCCGGCGTCCGGAGCGTTCGCTGTCGGGGGTCAGAGTGTCCTTGCGGACGTGGTCGAGGTACACCTGGCGGGCCGCGTGCAGGACTTCGTCCGGGCTCCAGTGGTCCGGGAACATCGTCCGGTCACTGCCGTCGGGCCGTTTGCCCGCCCGGTAGGTGCCGTTGGAGTTGACCGGCCCGGTGGCCTCGATGCGGGCGCGCCCGGAGGGGCCGCGCGGGGCGAGGAGGCCGTTGGTGCCGGTGCGGGGGTTGCCGCGCAGGACCCGTTCCCGTACGTCGAGCGGGATGTGCGCCCTGGCCTTGTCGTGCGGAGCCGTGCCCAC
>NZ_JBHVFF010000029.1:0-44737 GCF_042801895.1 Streptomyces sp. NPDC057543
GTCGCCTGCACATCAGTAAGAAATTCCACCGGCACCCGGTGGACGGTAGCCACCCGTCATCCGAGCCCACTGGACTTCCAGAGAAACCTGTCACCGTATCCCGGAACTGTGTTAAACGACCAAGATCAATCTCAGCGCCAACCACGGTTCGATTGATCCCCTAGGCCGGACCTGGAGACCACGTTCGCCGCATTCGCGACCATGAACTGCGCCAGGCCACTACCGAGAGCAGGGCGCCTCCTGGCTCGCCAAGCGCCGTCTGGACGCCTGACCGAGCAGGGCATCGCCGAACTCGCCGCCACCGGCGCAGATGTCCTCGGAGCATCGGCCTCGTCTCAGGTCAGATCTGTGCGAGGGTGGATGGTCCAGTGGTTGGTTCGTAGGACTCGTCCGGCGAAGGTGACGTCCTGCTCGCCCAGGGACCTGAAACCGAGGGAGCGGCAGATACCGTTCGAGGCGGCGTTCGCTGTCGCCGGAAATGCGTGTATGAGCCCCCACCGGCCGTCGTCGCGGGCCAGCTCGAGCAGCATGCGGACGCCCTGCTTGCCGAATCCCCGCCCCTGAAACTCCGGCAGTACCATCCAGCCGATCTCGGAGATGTGTTCGACGTCGGTGTCGTGGGGCCACAAGGTCACGGTTCCCGCGACCACGTCCGGTTCGGCTTCATCGGGCACGATCATCTTTATCCAGTCCGTGCCGGACCCCGCCCGTTGAACATCACGCCGGACCTTCGACTCCATGCCCTCGCGAGGCAACGGGCCACCGAGATCGACCATCATGGCGGGATCGCATCGCATCCGAACATAGGCGTCGACGTCACCGTACTCAACATCACGTAGCAGCATCTGTGTTGCTCCTCTGCCCTGCTGATCTCTTGCTACTCCCGCGATCATTCCAAAAGGACCGTTGGAGGTGGACGTCATGGCCGGCGGCGGCTGATCGACGACGACGGTGATGTCGGATCTTGAGACATCGGGGAACCGGGCGAGCATGCGGCTGGACAGGTGCTGCCGGGCCTGGTTGCGCCAGTCGCCATGTTCATGTCTCCGCCGGTAGGGGTCCACAAGTTTCGGGAGATGCGGTCAGGGCAGCGAGCGCCTGGTCAGCAGGGAGCGTCCGGGAGATCTGCCCGGGGCAGCCGGCCAGTTCGTCGGCGAAGCCGACCAGCAGTGCGCCGCCGTCGACAGGGGTCACGCTGTGTACCCGGTAGGGGAAGCGCAGGGCGCGGCGAATCCGGGTGTGGGTGTGCAGGTCGCGCGCACGGTGGCATCGTCGCCGCCGGTGAGGCGACGACGCGGTCGCCGAGCGTGGTGACGGCCAGGTCGGCGATCCGGCGGCAGTGGGTTCAGCGGCTCGCCATGCTCCCGGCCTGTCGTGAGGTCCCAGACCCACCCGAAGCGGGCCGCCTCCAGGGACAGCAGCTGGGCCCGGCCCACGCCGTCGGCCCGGCTGAGCCGCCGGGCCACCGAGCGGTACACGGTCGCCGTGCGCCGCTCGTCCTCGCCGACGGGCGACGGTGCCGTAGGCAGTACCTCGCCCGGATCGGCGCCGACCAGGAAGTCCATGTCGGTCCACATCACCCGCTGTCCCTCCCGCCGTCCGCTCAAACCCGCAGGTTGCGCCGCGCCCGGGCGGGCTTGCGACCTGTCTCGGCGTCCACCGCGAGCACGGTGCCGGCGTGCGTGCCCACGTAGACGACTCCGTCGGCGTAGACGGGGCCGGTGCCGCGGCCATCCAGTGCGTGCCGCCACAGGACCACGCCGGCGCTCAGGCTGATCTTGAACAGGCCGCGCCCGTACTTGGTGCCGACGATCCACCCGGACGAGCCGCAGATCGCCGGGGACGAGGCGCCGTATCGGTTCGGCAGGTGCCAGAGGAGCCCGCCGTCGTTGCCGTCCACCGCGTACACGCCGCCGTGACTGTCGCCGGCGAAGACCACGCCTTCGGTCAGCGCCGGGGTGTTGTCGACCACACCGGCCGCCTGTACGCCCCACAACTGCTCACCGGTGGCGGCGTCGTAGGCGTACAGCTGACCGGCGCCGGTGCCCGCGCAGACGATGCCGTGCGCGACGCTCGGGGTGCAGCAGCTCAACTGGCTCGCGGTGGAGCCCTGGTGCCACAGCTCCTCGCCGCTCACCGCGTCGAAGGCGGTCAACTGGGCCCGCGCGCCCTGCACGTAGACCCGGCCGTCGGCGACCGCCGCTGCGGCGGCCGACCCGTCGGGCAACCGCCGCTCCCAGCGCTCCTCGCCGGTCGCCGCGTCCAGCGCGCGGATCCGGGAGGCATCGCGCAGGAGGTTGGCCGGGTGGTGGACGACGTAGAGCAGGCCGTCGGCGACCACCGGCGCCCCCGAGTGGCCCACCCGCTGCCGCCAGCGCTCCTGCCCGTCCGCGGCGCCGACCGCGTGCAGCACGCCGGACTCGCCGACGACATACACCGTCCCGTCGGCGACCGCCGGCGTCTGCTTCAGGGCACCGACCGCGTCGAAGGACCAACGCGCCGCGCCCGTCACCGCGTCCAGCGCGTAGCAGCGGCCGTCGGCGCAGTCGACGTACACGGTGCCCGCGCAGACGACCGGCGCGGCGACGACCGCGTCCGGCAGCCGCACGCTCCATGCCTGGAAACCGGACGGCAGCGTGCCCTTCGGATAGACGCCGGTGTGGGCCGGGCCACCGCGGACCATGGCGGACGGTCCGCCGCCGGGCCCGGCCGCCGACTGTGCTCCGGTGGAGGGAACGGCGTCCGATACGGCCGCGCGAACGGTGTCCCTCCTCTCACCCCCGGCATTGCCGGGAACCTTCTCCGCCCCCGCACGGCCGTCGCCGTCGCCGTCGCCAGGGACTGCGTCCGCCACCTCGCCCCACAACCCCGGATCCATCACCTCCACCAGGTCGACCAGTGAGCGCAGTTCGGTCAGGATCGCGTGGGCGTCGTCCCTCCCCCGGCGCGGGCCCGGAGGCTGCGCGTAGAAGAGGTAGCCGCCGTCCACCTGCCACTCCAGCCAGCGGCGGTCGTCGGTGAACTCGCGCACGGCCGGGGTGAGCAGCCGTGCCGCCGTCTCCGGGTCCACGCACTCCACGACATGGATGGCGTCGTAGGCCGGGTCGCCGATCTCGTACAGATGGCGGTCCGGACGCTCGGCGACGAGCCGCTTCAGCAGTGGCACCATCGTGTCCACGACCAGCGAGTGCCGGCTCACCGCGACCAGCGGCAGCACGGCCGGCAGTTGGACGAGGTATACGGTGCGGGCTGCCGAGGGGTCGTCGGTGACACAGTCGAAGACGCTGAACCAATGGCTGTCCAGGGTGCCGCTCACGGCGTCCACTGCCATCGCCTTCTCGGTATCGACGCCGAGCGCCCCCGCGCACAACTGCAGGCGTTCGGGATGCCAGTCCGTGTACGTCCACCGGTGTTCCTTCGCCAGGCGACGCCGCGCCGCGCTGCGTTCCCGCTGATCCTTTTTCCTTGACATGCCCTACCCCCTCCAGTCGCCCGGGGAGCCTACCTCGGCCCCAACTCCCCTCGTGGCAAAGGTCTGGTGTCCTCGGCCCGGGGGCGGCCGCGCCGGTCGTGGTCGTCGTCCACGGTGGTTACGGTCCAGTGGTCGAAGTCGTAGACGACGGATTCGCCATCGACCGAGGCCGTGAACGTCGAGCCCCGCTTGTCCTGCTGCAGCCACGGGGTGTCAAACAGCTTGTATGCGTCGTAGGCGACCGGTGTGCCGTTCACGAGATGAGTGGCGCCGGGTGCCTGGGACGCGGAGTCGAAGGTGATGTCTAGGTCGTCTCCGCTCAGGCTGTGGTACACGAGCCGCGGGTTCGTATCGTCGAGGTGGCTCACGTCCATTGCCGTGGCACTGGTGAGAGCTCTCGCGAACGCGTCGAGGTCGGCGTACGTGGACGCATCCGCCGATTCCAGCACCCAGGCGTTGCTGTCGGCCTGGCTGCGCAGAATGTCATAGCTGTAGCTGAGGGTGGCGGTCGGGTGGTTCTGCGCCGTCGTCTTCACCTTGTTCGCGGGGTCGTTCGGTGTTTGGTGGTACCAGGTCCCGGGCTTCGCCAACTTGTACGCGAAGTACATCCGTCCCGTGTCGGCGATCGTCCATCCGTCGACCTCGCGCCGTTCCCGGATCGAACCGTTCGCGGGGAACAGCGCGTTGATGTAGTTCGAGGTTTGGTCGCCCGACGACTTGTAGACGCCCACGGCCGTGGGGCCGTTCTGCATCACCCGCTGATTGGCCGGCTGGTCGTAGGCGCCGATCGGAGCGTTGCCCTGGTCGACCGACAGCCGGAACAGCGGATTCGCGGCGTCGGACTGCCAGCGGAGCACGACCGGCAGATCCTCGATCCAGTTGTCGACCCGACGGTACTGGACCTCGGTGGCGAGGCCCCAGGTGGGTCGCACGTAGCTCGTGCGGTAGACGTCCATCGCGTGGCCGCTGGAGTTCTGGAGGTTCGCCTTGTGCGCGGTGTAGGACTTGTCGGTCTTCCGGCCGATCTCCACCGCCGGCTCCGGCGGCGTGTACTTCGTCCCCGGCCAGGCCGCGAGACCGGCGTACTCGAGGTTCGGACGGTACGCCGAGGGCGCCGGGTTGTCGGATTCGCCGACACCCTGCTGTGCGCGGTGGGCGCCGAAGTACGTCCAGGCGAGCACCGAGTGGTCCGCGGGCCGCCAGGTCGGATCGTTGACGGAGGACAGGTCGCCCTTGGCGCGGCTCTCCGACGAGATCATGTAGCCGTCGATCCAGTCGTTCGCCCACTCGAACCACATCACGTCCATCGCCATCTTCACCCGCCGGCGCAACTGGGCGTCGTCGGCCCACTGATAGACGGCATTGAGGCAGAAGTACGTCATGAAGGTGTACTCGGGGCTCTGGTACTCCGCCCATCCGCCGCGCACGCCCGCGTTCACCATCTCGAGGATGTTCGCCTTGTTGGTGGCCTTCAGCTGGGCCCCGGAGTTGCCGTTCAGGTCGGCGAGGTCGGGGAAGTACTGGCCGACGAGGTATCCGGTGGCGTAGTTGCTCATCCGCAGGTTCTCGGTCTGCGGGAGCTTCTGGTAGGCGTACGAGGCGAAGTAGCTGCGCACGTGCGCGAGCATGCCCGGGCTGAACTGGTCCCCGACCATGAGGTAGGAGTACATCTTCGCCATGGTCTTGTACTGCTCGTAGTCGTAGTTCTGGAACTGGGTGTCGAGCTTGGCGAGGTTCGTCGTCACGTTCTCGTGGTCGGCGAGTTGCGCGGTGTACTGGGCCACGTTGACGGCGCCGCTCTCCTCCTTCATGGCCTTCGTCTTGTCCCACAGCCACTGCGTCCGGGTCTTTTGGGTGCCGGGGTAGGGGGCGGGCGACTCGGGCACGTACGGGCCGGTCGATGTCTTGAGCGGCGCGCTCAGCGCACTGATGTTGCCGCTCGCGTCCCTGGCCCGCACCGTGAAGTCGTAACGCGTGACCGGCATCAGGCCGGTGACGACGGCCGAGGTGGTGGTGCCGCTGACGGAGGCGACCTGGTAGCCGTCGCGGAAGACGTCGTACCCGGTCACTCCGAGGTTGTCGGTCGAGGCGGTCCAGCCGAGCGAGACGCTGCCGGACGTCACGCCGGCGGTCAGCCGGGTCGGGGCGGTGGGCGGCTCCGTGTCGGTGATGCCCCCGGCCACCTCGTAGACGCCGAGATTGTCGACGGTGATCGCCTCGTCGGTGCCGCCGGTGTCGACGCGCACCGAAAAGCCCAGCTCCACCGTGGAGATGAGCCGCTGCCCGCCGTTCGGCACAATCGTGAAGCGGTACGCGGGGAGGGCGGTGTCGTCGACCTGCGACAGGTGGCCGGAGGTGCCGGTGTACGCGGGGGTGGTGGTGACGCTCACCGCCGGCACCGGGAACCGCGGCACGAGATTGTTGTCGAAGTTGCCGAACTGGATCTGTGCGTAGATGTCCTTGGCGACGGGCTTGTCACTGGCCGCGCTCCGCGCCAGGTCGTACCGGAGGACGAACTGCCGGGCGGGGCTGCCGACCGGCTCGCTGTAGACGGCGTTGATGCGGTCCTTCAGCGCCCCGGTGGACCAGCGGTGGTAGAAGTAGCTGGAGAGATTGCTGCCCTGGGAGGCGTCGCGGAGTTCGAGGGCGTTGTCACCGTCGACCTGCACGATCTGCTGAGTGCCTCCCGATGTCTGGCCGGCCATGGTCAGCGGGCTCTTGCCGCTGTCGAATCCGGTGTCCAGGTCCGCGGCGAGCAGGTTCGTCGGCGGGTCGTCGGCTGCTACGGCGGTGGTGCCTGGTGCCGCCAGAAGCAGGACGACACACACGGCTGTCAGTCTTCGCGTCAGGATGTTCATGGATCATCCTTTCGGGGTGGGTGGGCTACTTGACGGCTCCGGTGACGAGGCCCTTGCTCCAGAACGACTGCAACGACACGAACATGGCGACGACGGGCACGACGGAGACCAGCGCGCCGGTGACGACGGTGGTGTAGCTGACGGGATAGCCCTGGAGCTCGCGCCAGCCGACGAGGCCCACCGTCACGGGCTGGAGCGAGGTGTCGGCGAGCATGAGCGAGGGCAGGAGGAAGTTCGTCCAGATCGCGACGAACTGGAACAGGAAGATCGTGACCATCGCGGGCGCCATGAGCCGCGCGCACATCGCGAAGATGCGCAACTCGCCGGCTCCGTCGATGCGCCCGGACTCGATCAGGGCGTCCGGTATCGAGGACGCGGCGTAGATCCGGCTGAGGTACACGCCGAAGGGGCTGACGATGCTCGGGACGAACACGGCCCAGAAGGTGTTGATGGTCCCCGTGTAGCTGAACACGAGGTAGAGCGGGATGGCGAGCACGGGTGCGGGCAGCAGCACGGCGGCGAGCACCGTGCCGAAGACGGCCTCACGTCCCGGGAACGGGAACTTGGCGAGCGCGTATCCGCACATGGACGCCAGGAGCGTGGAGACGATCCCGCCGCCGACCGCGTACAACAGCGAGTTGAGCAGCCAACGCGAGTAGATACCGCCCTGGGCCTCGAACAGGGTCCGGATGTTGTCGAAGAGGGCGAAGTGCTTTCCGAACCAGAAGCCGTTGCCCGAGAAGATCTCTCCGGTGCCCTTGGTGGCGGAGACGACCAGCCACCACACCGGGAGCAGGAAGTAGACGGCGAAGAGAGTCATGACGGCCAGTACGAACAGGCGCGATGCCGGGTTGACCGTCGTGAGGGCGCCCGCCCGGGAGCGCCGCGGCCTCGGTTCCCCGGCCGCGGACGCGGTTCGGACGGGTGATTGCAGGGTGGCGGTCATCAGTCGACGCTCCTGGCCGATGCGCGGAAGACAAGGACAGACAGCACGCAGATCAGCGCGCCGAGCACCACGGACTGCGCGGCGGCGTAGTTGAAGTCGTTGGCCGACAGGGACCGCAGCGCGGCCATGATCGGTGTGTAGGTGGACGACAGGTTCGGCGCCACGGATTTCATGGTGGCCGGCTCGTTGTACAGCTGGAACGTGCCGATGATGGAGAAGACGAGGGTGAGCAGCAGGGCCGGCCGGATCTGCGGGACCTTGATGAGCAGCGCGGCCTTCCAGCCGGAGCAGCCGTCGAGGGCTGCGGCCTCCATGGTCTCCTCGGGGACCGCCTGCAGGGCCGCGAAGATCAGGATGGTGTTGTAGCCGGTCCATGCCCAGGTCAGGATGTTGGCGATCGAGAAGGGCAGGGCGCCGTCGGTGACGAAGCTGAAGTGGACGCCCATCGACCCGAAGTACCGGGTGATGGGGCTCAGTGAGGGCGCGTACAGGAAGGACCACACCAGACCGGCGATCACACCGGGCAGCCCGTAGGGGATGAAGTAGGCGATCCGGAAGAACCTGCGCCCCTTCGTGGCCGACGAATCGATGAGCAGGGCGAGGAAGAGCGCGATGGCGAGCATCAGGGGCACCTGGATGACGCCGACGAAGGCCACCCGGCCCAGGGACGAGATGAAGTCCGTGTCGTGGAACACCCGGACGTAGTTGTCGAAGCCCGCGAAGACGGACTCGGCTCCGGACAGGCCGAGACCGGAGCGTTTTTCGGCGAAGAAGCTCTGGCCCACGGAGTACCCGGTGGGTACCAGGTAGACGATGACGAAGAGCAGGAGGAACGGCAGGACGAAGGGCGCGGCTCGCCAAAGTTCGCGCAGTCGGCGCCGCCGGATCGTCGAGGAGGACATGGTCACCTCTTCCGTGGAGTGGCGGGTTTGCGGATCCAGCGGGGGCCGCGTCGGCGCACGGCCCCCGCGCGGGGCTACTTGCTCACGGAGAATCCCTGGGACCGCAGTGCCGAGACCGTGCCCTTCTGGGCGCTGTTCAGGGCGTCCTGGAAGGTTCCCTTCTTGGTGTGCACCTTGCCGAGACCGTCACCGAGCGCCGTGGCCGTGGTCGACATGACCGGGCCCCACCGCCAGTCGGGGTTCACCTTGGCCGCCTCCTGACGGAACATCTGATAGATGGGCCGGCCGCCGTAGTAGCTCTGGGGAGCGTCCAGTGCCTTGTTGGCGAGCCCCGACTTGGAGGCCGGGAGGATGGCCGCGGAGGCGATCAGGTTCGACACCGAGCCGGAGTCGGTCGACATCCACAGGGCGAATTCGGTGGCCTCCTTCGGCCTCGGGCAGCCCTTCATCACGGCCGTGGCCGAGCCGCCCGAGTTGCCGACGGCGTCCTGGGTGCCCCACCGGGGCATCGGCGCGACGTCCCACTTGCCCGCGGAGCCTGCGGCGTTGTCCCGGATGAGGGAGGCGGACCAGACCGGGCCGACCTCCGCCCAGACCTTGCCCTTGCTCCACGCGGAGTACAGGGCGGCGTCGAAGGCCGGGTGGGAGGTGACGAGGTCCCGGTCGAAGAGTCCCTGCCAGTAGTCGGCGACCTTGCCGTTCGCCGCGCTGTCGAGCGAGACGGACCAGGCGTCGTTCTTGACGCCGAACCAGGGGGCACCGCCCTGCCAGGCGAATCCGGCGTACAGGTAGGGGTCGATGGGGAGGTTCATGAGGCGGGACGACGGATCGGCGGCCTTCACCGCGGCGGCTGCGGAGGTGAACTCGTCCCAGGTTCGGGGGACTTCGATGTGCGCCTTCTTGAAGAGGTCGGCGCGGTAGAACATCGCCATCGGCGCGGTGTCGACCGGGACTCCGTAGGCCTTGCCGTTGACGCCGACGTTGCCCCACACCCAGTCGGCGAACTCGTTTTTCTGCGGTTCGACGTAGCTGCTGACGTCCTGGAGGACACCGGTGGCGAGGAAGCTCGAGAAAGTCTCGTAGCCGACCTGTGCCAAGCAGGGGGCCTTGCCCGCCTTGGCGGCGGTGAGCATCTTGTCGTAGCCGCCCGCGCCGCCGTCGGTTATCGCCTCGTACTTCACGTGGCTGTCGGGGTGCGACTTGTTCCACAGCTCGACGGACTTCTCGTAACCCTGCGCCCACCCCCAGAAGGTGATTTCGGCCGAGCCGCTGCTGCTCGCTCCGGTACTGCCGCTGCACCCGGAAAGCATGATGCAGGTGGCGGTGATGATGGCCGCTGCGGCGAGTTTCGCCCTGCGCATGACCATGACGTCCTCTCAATTTCTGCTCTGAACAGCGTTGTTCGTGTCATCGAGTGGATCGAGGCCGCCCTCGCGGGCGGCCCTTGGCGTGCCTGACCGGTCTTGCGGGAAAATCTGGTCGGCGTCGAGTTCGTCGCTTCGTTCCCGGTCCCGTGCCGGGCGGGCGGCTGCGAAACCCGGTGGGAGGGGCGCGGCGGACGTACTGGTGCGTGGCCGGGCGCGGACGGGATGTCCCGCCGTGGCCGGCTGACTGCTCGGACTCCGATGCCGGTGGATCGGGCAACGGGCGTTCACCCGAAGGGAGTTCGCGCGTTGTGGGGACTTACCGGAACTGCGGTCGTCCGCGCGGTTCCCGACGGCTCGACGGAAGCGGCTCCCGGAGAGGCACGACTCCCGGGCGCTGACGGGACAGGGGCTCCGGGCTCGTCCGCGGCCACGGCCGTGGCGCTGCTTTCCCGTACGGGCGCGGGGCCCGGATCCTGTCGTCCCATTCGAATGAGGGAATTTGACGACTCGCCCTACGGTGACGGGTCTCGCGCGTCGGCGCACACGGTGTTTCCCTTCCACGACGAGTGGGGGTCGATAGGCGGGATACTTGCATACAAGCATACGGCGTGCAACGATCATTTCGTGAATCCCCCTCAACAACCTCGCATCCCTGAGCAGACATTGGCCGTTCGCGATGCGGGACTGGCCCCGATCACCCGGGACGGGGCGCGGACCCGGACGTCCGACCGCGTCTACGAGGAGTTGGCCGCCGCGATCCGCGAACTCCGGTTCGCTCCGGGAGCCTCCCTGTCCGAGACGGACCTGGCCGGACAACTCCACGTCAGCCGCACACCGGTGCGCGAGGCCCTCGCACGGCTCGTCGACGCGGGCCTCGTGCGCGTCGTGCCGCAGGTCGGCACCCGGGTCGGTCTGATCAGCCTGCGGGACGTCGAAGAGGCCCGCTTCGTCCGCGAGAGCCTGGAGGTCGCGGCCTTCGAAGTGGCGTGCGCCGACCCGACGGTGGACGTCACCGTGCTGCGAGAACTGCTCGATCGTCAGGAGCACAGCTGCCGCACCGAGGACTACGACGCGTTCTTCCTCGCCGACGAGGCGCTGCACTGCGAGATTTTCTCGCTCAGCGGCTATCCCGGTGCGTGGCAGGCTGTGCAGCGGATGAAGCTGCAACTAGACCGGCTCCGCCGGCTGGCCCTGCCCGGCGCCGCCGCGATGCGCGAACTGATCGACGAGCACCGGCTGATCGTGGACGCGCTGGAGAACGCCGACCTGCCCGCTGGTCGCACCCTGATCAGCCGGCACGCCCGGCGCGCTCTGGAACGCGGCCCGGCGCTGCGCGCCGAGTACCCGGGTTTCTTCACCGATTGACCTCGATCCGGACACCCGCCGGACCGCCACCACGGCACGCCCGGGGCGTGGCGTCGTCCGGCCCTTCCCCTACCTGAAGAAAGGCGACGTCATGGAGTTCGAGAACGCGGACGGGCTCGGCCGGCAGCGGGGCGGGCAGGCATGACCATACGGCTCTCCCTCGGCCACATCGACACCTACGACGCCCGCGTCGCGACCTTCGCCCACCAACTCGGGCTCAGCGGCGTCCAGTTCCACACGCCGGACCTGCTGCCGGGAGCCGACGGCTTCTGGAGCCTGCCGGAGCTGCAGGCCCTGCGGAACCGCTGCGACGCCGACGGGCTGACGATCGACGGCATCGAGAACGTCCCCCTCGCCCATTTCTGGAAGATCCAGCGCGGTCTGCCCGGCCGCGACGAGCAGATCGAGAACTACCGGAAGACCATCCGCAACCTCGCCGCCGTCGGGGTCGACGTGCTCGGCTACAACTTCCTCGCCACCTACGTATGGCGCACGGACATGGCGGCGAAGGGCCGCGGCGGCGCCAAGGTCACCGCCTTCGACCTGGCCGACGTCCCGGCGGGCAACGCGCTCGCCGGCTACCGGCTGACCCCCGACCGGAAGCTGGACGAGCCGATCGACGCCGAGCGGATGTGGGCGAACCACCAGTACTTCCTGGACGCCGTACTGCCCGTCGCGGAGGAAGTCGGTGTGCGGCTCGCCCTCCATCCCGACGATCCGCCCACACCACAGCCCCTCGGGGGCATCGCCCGGATCTTCACCTCTCCGGCCGCCATCGCACAGGCCCACGCCCAGGCCGGCGGCAGCCCGTCGTGGGGGTTGAACCTCTGCCTCGGCACCGTGTCGGAAATGGCCGGCGAGCAGAGCATCAACGAAGTCATCGACCTGCTGGGACCGGCCATCTGCTACGTCCACTTCCGGGATGTAAGCGGCACGGTGCCGCGCTTCAGCGAGTGCTTCCTCGGCGAGGGCAACTTCGACCCGGCACGGGTGATCCGCCGGCTCGACGCCTCGGGATTCGACGGCTTTCTGATCGACGATCATGTTCCGGCAATGATCGGTGACTTGGACACCTGGGGCGACACCTCGTCCGAGGCGTACTGCAGCCGGGGCCGGGCGCACGCGATCGGGTATCTGCAAGGCGTCCTGAACGGACTGTCGCTCGACGAGCCGGTCGGCCCACGCACTGTTCCGGCCGACGGCCGGCTGTCGGCATGACCGTGTGAGGCTCGCCCGGCCCGCACGAGGTTCGCCCGGTCGGGCGGCGGGGGCGGGGCGTCCTGCGCCGAGGTCCGGCGCGCGGCTGAGGGACCCGCTCGCCGGTGGCCGCCCGACTCGCGGTCACCACACCGGACGGCGCGCCTGCCGGGCTCCTTCCGGATCCGGTGTCCCGGATCCCCTGAGGACGAGCCGGGTGGGGAACACCCTGGTGGCGAACTCCGCGGCACGTCGGTGGGCCGTTGGTCGGTACGGCCGGGTGCGTTCAGCGGGCCCGTCTGAGGACCCTCGCCCCGCCCGCGGGCACCGTGACCCCGCCCTCGTGCACCGATCCGTCCAGCAGGTCGGTACCCCGGCCGGGAACGGTGGTCTCGGTGTCTCCGTGGTTGATGAGGAAGACGTAGTCATGACCCGCCGAGCGGCGCGTCACGGCCTCGACGGCGCTTCCGGCCTGAACCACTGTCACCCCGGACCGCTTCACGAGCTGCCCCACCAGACGCGCACGCGCGTCGGCGTCCAGCTCCACGCCCACGTACCAGGCTTCCCCCTCCCCCCGGTCCACGCGGGTGATCGCCGGTGTGCCCGCGAAGTCGCCGCTGTCGTACCAGCAGGCCGCTTCCGCGTCCGTGAGGTCGATCTCCTCGTGCCAGGTGGCGACCCGGGCCGGCCCCGTGACCCCGTCGATCTCGACGAAGTCCCCGTCCACCATCGGCGCGAACTCCTCCACGCGCACGCCCAGCAGCTCTCGGAACGCTCCGGGGTAGCCGCCGAGCCGCACCCGGTCGAGCGGATCGACGATGCCCGAGAAGTAGGTGACGAGCACGGTCACCCCCGCGTCCACGGCAGTGGTGAGCGCGGCCACGTCCTGGTCACGGACCAGGTAGAGCAGGGGCACGATGATCAGCCGGTAGTCCGACAGGTCCGCCGACGGCGGAACGATGTCGACGCTGACGCCCGCGTCCCGCAGACTCCGGTACCACCCGAGGGCGGCCTCCATGTACGACAGACCGTTGTGCGGATGCGACTCGCGGTCGGCGGCCCACCACGACTCCTCGGAGAAGAGCAGCGCGCAGTCCGCCGCCACCCGGCTGCCGAGCACCTCGGCACAGCGTGCCAACTCCGCGCCGAGCGCCTTCACTTCCCGGAACTTTCTACTGCCGGACCCGGCGTGCGGGAGCATCGCGGAATGGAACCGCTCGGCGCCCGCACGCGCGGCCCGCCACTGGAAGAAGCAGATGCCGTCGGATCCGCGGGCGAGGTGGGACAGCACGTCCCGGCGGAGCTGCCCCGGGCGCTTCGCGGGGTTGACCGGGCGCCAGCTCGTGGCACCGGTGGCCGTCTCCATCAGCAGCCACGGCTTCCCCCGGGACAGTCCGCGGGCCCGGTCGGCCGAGAAGGACAGCTCGGCCTGGGCGTCGGACGTCGGTCTCAGGTAGTGATCGGCGGCGATGAGATCCACATCGCCGGTCCACGAGCTGTAGTTCATGTTCTTCCCGGCGTCGAAGAGCACCAGGTTCGTGGTGACCGGCACATCCGGCGTGATCCGCCGCAGGACGGCGCTCTCGGCCCGCAGCTGCGCCCGCAGCTGGTCGGAGCTGAACCGGTCGAAGTCCAGCACCTGCGTCGGGTTCGAGTCGGTGAACGTAGCCCGTGGCGGCTGGATCTGTTCCCACGCCGAGTACGTCTGGCTCCACGCACTGGTCGTCCACGCGGCGTTCAGTTCGTCGAGCGAGTTCCCGTAGCGGTCTCTCAGCCAGCTCCGGAAGGCGACGGCGCTCGCTTCGCCGTAGCACCGGGAGTTGTGGCCGCCGAGTTCGTTGGAGACGTGCCACAACGCGAGCGCCGGGTGTTCGCCGTAGCGCTCCGCCATCTTCTCGACCAGCGCGAGCGAGTGTTCGCGATAGATCCGTGACGACGGCGACCAGGCCTGGCGTCCGCCTTGCGCCATCGTCCGCCCCTCCCGGTCGACCGGCAGTACCTCCGGATACCGCGTGGTGAGCCACGGCGGGGGCGACGCGGTGGCCGTGGCGAGATCGACGGCGACTTCGCCCGCGTGCAGCAGGTCGAGCAGGCGATCCAGCCAGCCGAAGTTCCATCGATCGGGCTCCGGCTGCAACGTCGACCAGGAGAAGACACCCACGGTGACCAGATTGACTCCGGCCTCGCGCATCAGCCGGACGTCCTCGGGCCATACGCTCTCGTCCCACTGTTCGGGGTTGTAGTCGCCGCCGAACGCCACGGGTTCCCCGCCGCACCGGGCAACGACGTTGGCGGGCCATCTGATCCATCCTGCCGTCACGAGCTTCTTCTCCTCACCGCCCGACGAACGAGCGCCCACGCGAAGGACCCCGACACGGCGTCGAGCAACAGCCGGGCGCGGCCGAGAAGCACCGCCCGAGAGTGCGCCGGAGTGCGGAACGGCCACAGACTAGCGGGCCGAGACAACGTTGTTTAGAGTGAAGTCGACGTCATCGGAACGTAGTTCGTCCGGACCCTCCGTGCGGTGGTCGTCAGCCGAAACCGCCCGTCGCAGCTGCCCACTGGATCCTTTCCACGGCAGGGTCCAGCCAGGCGCGAGGCCCGGAACACATCGAGGGAGTGGAACGTGGCGGAGTTCGATGGCAAGGTCGCCATCGTCACCGGTGGATTCAGCGGCATCGGAGGCGCGACGGCCCGGCTGCTGTCCGCGCGCGGGGCGGCGGTCGTGGCGGCCGGCATCCCACCGAAAGGCGCGTACGAGGAGCTGCCTCCCGGTGTCGAGCGCGTCGATGTCGACGTCACCGACGAGAGCGCCACCGCTCGACTCGTCACCCAGGTCGTGGCGGCGTACGGCGGCCTCGACATCCTCGTCGCCGCGGCCGGGATCCAGCGCTACGGCAGCGCGGCGGAGACCGGCGCCGACGAGTGGAACGAGGTGCTCGCGGTCAACGTGACCGGCGCCTTCCACGCCGTCAAACACACCCTGCCCCACCTGCGCACCCGAGGCGCGGGCTCGATCGTGATCGTCTCCTCCGTGCAGGCATTCGTCACGCAGACCGCCGTCGCCGCCTACACCACCAGCAAGGGGGCGCTCAACGCACTCGCCCGGTCGATCGCCATCGACGAGGCGAAGCACGGGATCAGGGCCAACACGGTCTGTCCCGCGTCGGTCGACACCCCGATGCTGCGCGCTTCCGCCCGCGCCTTCTCCGACGGCAGTGACCGGGGCACGCAGGAACTGGTCGAGTCCTGGGGACGGATGCATCCGCTCGGCCGGGTGGCGCGACCGGACGAGGTCGCCGAGGCGATCGCCTTCCTGGCCGGGGACCGGGCCAGCTTCATCACCGGCATCTCGCTGCCCGTCGACGGCGGGCTGCTCGCCAACGCGGCCGTGGTACTTCCCGGTTGAGGGCGGACGTCGTACTCGACCGCATGCGACAACGGAGGACTCCCGATGACGGCCAGGATTGCGATCCCCGGCAGAGCCAGAGTGGGCGAAGGACCGGTCTGGGACGCCGGGCTCCGGCGCCTGCACTGGGTGGACATCCCCGCCGGGCACATCCACAGCAGTGACCCGGCCACCGGCCGGACCACCACTCTTCGGCTGCCGACGCAGGTCGGCGCCGCGGTGCCGCGACGCGCCGGAGGCTTCGTGACGGCGACGGCCCAGGGATTCGCGAGCGTCGACACCGACGGTTCGATGACCACCCGGTGCGCACTCCTGCCCGACGGCGAGCGCATGAACGACGCGAAGTGCGACCGGCACGGGCGGTTCTGGGCCGGCAGCACGGCGATGGACTTCCGGCCGGGCGGCGGCGCCCTGCGCGTCCTGCTGCCGGACTGGACGAGCCGTGTGGTCCTCGAAGGGCTCGCTCTGCCCAACGGGCTCGACTGGAGCCCCGATGGCCGCGTCTTCTACCTCGCCGACTCGATCGCGGGCGAGATCTACGCCTTCGACACCACGGACGGAGACCCGTGGATCAGCCGTCGGCGTACACTCTTCCGGCTCCCCGCGCACACGGGCATGCCGGACGGGCTCACCGTCGACGCGGCCGGGTGTCTGTGGGTCGCGGTGTGGGGCGGCGCGCGCGTGGTACGGATCTCCCCCGACGGCGACCTGCTCGGCGAGATCCCGCTGCCCGTGCGCCAGCCGTCCTCCTGCGCGTTCGGCGGCCCCCGCCTCGACACGCTGTACGTCACCTCGGCCCGGGACGGCCTGGAACTCCCGGACGACGACCCGGCGGGGTCCGTGTTCGTCGTCGATGAGGTGGGCGGCGTCGTGGGCCTGCCTTCGGCCACATTCGCCGGATGAGCGGATCGGCCGGGGCGCGCAGGGCCGGGACGCGACGGGCCGAGCAGGACCGGGACCAGCAGGCCAGTGGCGGGCAGACAGGCCGGGCAGGCGTTCCCGGCCCGGGTTCCCCCTCCCCCACCCGGCCCCGGACAACGCTGTCCGACCTCGGAGGAACCGGCCCCGATCGGCCGGGCCCTCCGGTCGTCAGCCGAGCGGCATCGTGCAGAAGCGGGCGCCTACACGGAAGTTGCGAGGCTCGGCGGGATCGAGGTCCGTCGGGCCGAAAGTCCCGGAGCCGAGGATCGAAGCCAGGTGGTGTTCCGCGTCGTCCTCGGGGCGGTACCCGATGGCCTCCCCCTCCGCCAGGGACCACCACCGGCGGGTATTGCGGGAGATGCCCCACAGAATGCGGAACGCGGCGGGCTCGGCATGCAGGCATGCCTCGACGAGCCGGCCCGCGTCGCCCGGCGACAGCCAGGCGGCCAGGTCCTCGGGGGCGAGCGGGCGCGGCCGGAACGCGCCGATCCGCAGACAGGTGACGTCGACGCCGAACCGGGAGTGGTACAGGCTGCCCAGCGCCTCGATCGCGGCCTTGCTGACACCGTAGTAGGTGTCCGGGCGCGGCGGCACGACGGCGGGCAGGACGCCGTCGGCCGCGTCGTCCCGCGTGTGAAACCCCGCGGCGTGAATGCTCGACGCGAGCACCACGCGGGGAACGCCCTGTTTCCGTACGGCTTCGAGGATCCGCCTGGTGCCGTCGATGTTGATGTCGGCGATCCGCTCCCATGACGTCTCCCCGGCCAGTCCGCCCAGGTGGAGCACCGCGTCGACGTCCCGGCAGGCCGCGTCGATCGCGTCCTGGTCGGTGAAGGACGCCCGTACCGTCTCCACGTTCTCCTCCGGTCCGGCCTGCTCGATCTCCGCGACGTCCAGGAGGCGCAGGGTCCGGCCTGCGCGGGCCAGGCGCGGGCGCAGCTCGCGGCCGATGCGGCCCGCGGCCCCGGTGATCAGGATCCGCTGCCCGGTCACGGCGCCTCTCCGGCCGGGTGGGCGACGGCAGGCAGTTCCGGGGCCGGAACCTGGTGGCCGTAGGGGCGCGGGGTCGCGGACGCGGGAACGTAGGGAGGCTGGTTGTAGGTGTGCTGCCGGCGGAAGGCGAGATCCGTCGGTGGGAACCAGTGCCGCCAACTGCCTGGATCCGTGTCCACGGCCGCCGACTTCGGTCCGACGCCGTTGCCGTTCTCGGCCGCGACGGCGTACTCGTACACGGTCACGCCCGCCGGACGGGCCTGGCCCGGATCGTCGTGTCCGGGGATGACGCCGGGCGCGTGATCGATGTGCCGGAACCCGAACCCGGCGAAGATCTCGCGGTAGGCGACCTCGCCCTTGCGGCGCCGGTAGAGCCGATACCCGCCCGCGCCCAGCACCTCGCCCCAGGTGGCGGTGACCGTCCCGTGGTCGAGCCGGAGTCTCAGCCCGTCCGGCGGATCGGGCGCCCGGCGGGTCGGGTGGACGGGATAGTCGGCGCCCGGTGCGGCCTGTCGGTGACTGTTCCGGGCAATGACGCGGACGTGGCGCTTCTCGTCCTCGGCGAGGCCGGTCAGGTGCACGGGACTTCGTTCCGTCTCCGCGGCCGTCACCCAGGTGTGGCCGCCGTCGGCGCTGAGCTGGACGAGGTAGCGGTCCGCGGCGGCTGCCGCGGAGAAGTGCACGAGCGCGCCGTCGCCGACGGTCTCGGTGCGCAGGACCTGCGAGGGCGGCGGCTGCGGTTGTCCTCTCGTCAGTTCCCAGTGATGGCGGCCTCGGGGCAGGGCGACGGCGATCGTGTCCGGCGACATGGCGAGGGGGCGTACCTGCTCGCCGTCGATGTGGAAGCGGGCCGCGGCTTCGAGCCCGCCGGGGACGTGCAGGCTCACCGAACTGTCCGTCGGGGCGTGGTAGACGCCCTGGGCCTCGGTGGGGTCCCGGTAGCGCAGGGTGATGCCGAGATCGTCGTCCCCGGTGGTCAGGAGGAGTTCGGAGGTTCCCACGGCGCTTCCGTGGAAGAGGGTCAGTTGCCGCAGGCCGTCGTCGAAGAGCCTGATGGTCCCGGCCGTCCCCGAGAAGCGCAACCCCCGCTCGGCGAACTCGACGGTCTTGGGTTCATAGTGCACGGAAGCCTCGTGCCGGAACACGAAGTCCAGGCTGTGCGGGGTCCGGATCCGGGCTCCCCAGGGTGTCGAGTGCGCGGGGGCGATCTCCAGGTCGTCGCGGTGGCTCACGACGGCCAGCGTGTTGCCGTTCGCGCCGTCGTCCCTTCCTTCCAGGCGCACGCCCCAGGAGACGTCGGTCACGAAGGCACCGTCGAGGGCGCCGTCCGTACGCACGCCGCGGACCACGTGGATGAACGGCATCCGCTCGGCGAGGTGCGGGAAGCTGTTGGCGTCGTGACCGGTGGCCTCGGTCAGCACGGACCATGTCCACACCATGCGCTGGCCTGCGGCGAACGCGTCGTAGGTGACGAGGTAGTCGCTGCCGACGAGGATGACGCTACGGCTCAGGTAGAGGGCGCCCACCGGGCCGTCCGGGTCGGAGACGATCTCCGCGTACTGCGCGCCGTCCAGGTCGTGGAGGGGCCGGTCCAGGGTGTTCCGGCCGATCGAGCGGTACGCGCCGTCCTTCCAGACCGCGCAGGAGGTGGCGAAGGTGGCGTCGGGGGCCCGGCGGTCGCCGGCGTCTTCGGGGCCGTGGCCGCTGTAGGAGTGCCCTGCGGCGTAGTAGTAGATGTGCCCGCTGCCGTTGTCGTCGGCGATCCCCCAGCGGTAGTTGGGGCCGCGGTCCACCTGCTGAAGGAAGACCGCGACCTCGCCGGGCCGGTCGACGTCGGCACGCAGCGTGACGCCGTATCCGGTGTACTTGGAGCTCTTCAGCCGAGGATTGGTCCCCCGGTCACCGGCGGACCGCACCGTGACCCGCCACGGGTCCGGCGCGCCGGGCGGGCTGTCGAGCCGATGAGCGAACTCGTCGCTCCCCCAGAGCAGATGCTCCGCGACGAGTGGACGGTAGCGGCGCAGGGCCTCGCCGAGAAGCCGCATCTCGATGGGCGGGCGCCGGGGCCAGAAGGCGTGGGCTCCCTGCGCGGGGTGCAGGCGGCGGAGTTCGCCGCCGGGGCCTGTCTCGACCGGGGAGGTCAGGGCGTTCACCAGCCACTCGCCGACGGCAGCGAACTCCGGTGTGGCGAGGCGGTTGCGGCCGTCGGTCAGCCGGCCCAGGAAGTTGCCCTGGGTGACCGGGCGGAGGAAGGCCCAGACGTAGGTGGCGAGGCTCTCGGTCCAGCGGCCGGCCCGGGAACCGTGGGCCGGCAGCGCCGGTCTGGTGTGAAAGACGCCGGCCAGCTCGACGAACTTCTCGAACTGGTCGAGCCACTGAGGTGCTGCCTCGTGGTCGGGGAAGAGCCATGCGAGGCAGGCGAGCGCCGCCTTGCCGTCGGCAAGGAAGTTCGGGTGGCCCGCGATCATGCGGCGCAGCGGGCCGATCTCCTCGCCGGCCGAGACGTGGGCGGTCAGCAGCAGCAGCGCGTCGGCGCGTTCACGGTCCGCCGCTCCGAGCCGGTCGGCGAGGCGGTCGTAGCCGTCGAGCAGCCGGTCGTAGAGCGGGCGTTGACCGATGTTGAGGTAGCCGGGGTGTTCGTTCACCCCGTGGGCGATGAGACTCGGGCCCTCCGGTCCGGTGAACAGGGCTGCCGTCAGGTCGTCGGGGGAGCCGAGTTCGCCTTCGGAGCACAGCCGGGCGGGTCGCCTTCCCGAGTAGGTCAGGCTCCAGTCCTTGACGCGATCCAGGCTGAGCGTGCCCTGCCAGTGGTGGAGGTGGCGCACGTACGAGGACGGGTACTGCGTCCCCTTCTGGTCGCGCAGTACCTCGAGGTCGCGTTCGTGGTCGTAGAAGGCGATCGCGGTCCGGCGGGTCCCGGAGCGCAGGGGCCAGGTCCAGTGCAGCACGCCGTCGTGGCGGAAGCGGAGTTGGAGATGGTCCGCGGAGGCCCAGGACGCGTAGGTGCGGTCGTCCCACCGGGCGTGGTCGCGGAGGAACACTCCCATCGCATCGCCTCCGGTGGCGTCCCAGAACGTGGCGTGCGGGCGGATGTTCCATGCGTGGCTCGGGGCGTACGGGCCGACGGTGAAGGCGAAGTCGGTGTCCGGGCTCTCCCTGCCGCCGGGCCCGGAGAACGACGGGTCCTCGCCGCTGTCGCCGAGCACGATCGGCTCGTCGATCCCGAGCCAGTGGTACAGCTGCCGTGATTCCGGGTCGGCGTGGTCGTCGGAGGACTGCGAGAACGGCCAGGTCGACGAGAAGCGGTGGGTCGGCGTCACGCCGTCCCAGCTCAGCTCCCATGCCGTCGTCGCGGAGTCGAGCGCCGACATCTCCTCGGCCACATCGAGGAAGTCGCAGCCCTGGAGACAGCCGACGGTCACCGTGTAGGTGGCGTTGCCGGTGAAGTGGTAGCGGAGTTCGTGGGTGGCGAACAGCGGACCGGCTTCCACGAGCCGTACTTCCAGGCGTTCGAGGTGCGTGGTGCCGCAGCGCAGGGCGGACCTCCCCACCCAGCCGTGTCCTCGGTCCAGCTGGATGACGGGACCCGGTACGACGTCGGCGGCGAACCGGCCCGAGGAGGGCAGCCGGATCCGGAGCACTCCGCTGTCGACGACGGTGGACGGGCCGTCCTCGGTGATCCGGACCGGTCGCGGGACGCGGGCCGTCGGCAGCGATTCGTCGGCGCACAGGGTGAATTCGCGCGTCGCGCCGGACGGCAGGTCGGCGAAGAAGCTGACGACGGCGAACGCCAGGTGGCTGCCCGTCGATTTCACCCGGGAGAGCTGGAAGGGCACCGGCCGCCCCGTCCCGTCGACCAGCCGGAGCTGTTCGGCGCGGACCGACGGGGCGGCCCAGCGTACCGGGTGGTGCAGCAGGGTCCTGGGCCAGGCGAACTCCGGGTGGCACAGCGGATCGGCGAGCCGGAACCGCACCCGGTCGCCGCCCGGGGGCCAGGAGGTGACCGGGCCGGTCATGATCCGTCCCCCTCCTCGGCCGGGACGGCGGGCGCTCCGGTGACGCCCTGCGTGCCGAACGCCGCGCCGCCGGCGACGCCTTCGACGAGGTGGCGCTGGAGGAGCACGAACAGGAGCAGGATGGGTGTGGCCACGATGAACGTGCCGGCGGCGATGAGCGGCCAGTTCTGCGTGTACTCGCCGAAGAACGAGTACAGCCCGCGGGTGACCGGCCACAGTGCCGCGTCGGACAACATGACCAGCGGCAGAATGAGGTTGTTCCAGGCATGGACGAAACCGAAGATGGCGAAGGTGGCCAGGGCCGGCTTCATCTGCGGCATGATGATCGTGAAGATGAACCGGACGTAGCCGCAGCCGTCCAGCGCTGCGGCCTCGTCGATCTCGCGCGGGATGCCCTTGATGTAGCCGACGAAGAAGAAGAACCCCGCGCCGGACAGGCTGGTCAGGATCAGGTACCCGGCCATGCTGTTGTACAGGTGGAGCGAGCGCGCTTCGATGAACAGCGGGATGAGGCCGCCGGGCAGGAACCCGGAGAAGATGAAGAACGTGTACAAGAGATTGGAGCGCTTGAAGTAGCCGCGCGAGATGGGGAAGGCCAGGAAGACCCCGAGGATCAGTGTGACCGTGTCGGGGATGACCGCGTAGATCAGGCTATTGATCATCTGCCGTCCGAAATTGCCCTGGCTCCACGCCGTCGAGAAGCTCTCCGTGGTCCACGGATCCGGCATCCCGGTGGGGTTCTGGAGGAACCCGGTGTAGGTCTTGAACGCTTGCAGCAGCATGTACACCAGCGGCAGGGCGAACAGCACGGCGGCGATCGCGAAGCAGAGCAGGTTCACCCCGGCGGCCTTGGCCGCCTTCGTGGACAGCAGGGGTGCCTTCGGCTGCGGCGTACTGCTCCGTGCCGGGCTCTGATCGGTCCGGTCCAGGACGGCAGGAGAGGCCTTCACAGCGAGATCTCCCGTCGGCGCAGGGTGAACAGCAGTCCGCCGCCGATCACGACGGTCAGGAAGAACTGCAGCATGGCGAGCATCGAGCCGTAACCGAGTTGACTGTCGCCCCCGAACGCTGACTGGAACATGTACAGCCCGAGGGTCTTGGTGCCGAAGTTGCCGCCGGTGAGGACCATGATCAGCGCGTACTCGCCCAGCGTCCCCATCGCCGTGAGGAATACCGTCACCGTGGTGGCCGGGGCCAGCAGGGGCCAGGTCACGTGCCGGAACACCCGCAGGCGTCCGGCGCCGTCCATGGCCGCCGCCTCGTAGACCGCCGGTGGGATGTTCCGCAGCCCGGCGATGTAGATGAGCATCGTGTAGCCGGAGAACATCCACACGTTCACCAGGATCACCAGGGGCAGGGCCAGCGAGCTCGACCCGAGGAACGCAGAGGAGTTGCCGAAGATGCCGTGCATGACCTTCTCCACCGGGCCCGAGTAGGGGTCCAGCATGAGCGCGAAGATGGCGCCGACCACCGCGACCGAGAAGATCTGTGGCATGAAGATGATGGCGCGGTAGAGGGTGTAGGAGCGTCCGGGCCGGTTCAGCAGCAGGGCGAGGCCCAGACCGATCGCGGTCTGCAGTACGGTCACGCCGACCACATAGGTCAGCGTGACCCGCACCGCGTCCCCGACCACGGACGACAGCGACGTGAAGGCCGCCGAGTAGTTGCACAGACCGCAGACGTTCAGGGGCGTGCCCGGGAGCCCGGAGTACCGGGTGAACGAGTATCCGATGGTGGCGAGCGACGGGTAGAGCCCGAACAGCAGCCACCCGGCTCCCGGTATCGCGATGCTGGCCCAGGGGATGAACCGCCGCGTCCGTTGGTTTCCGAAGGGACAGCGTGCCACGCCGAGCCTCCTTTCCGAGAGTGCGTTACTTGCCGACCGACTTGCGGTAGGCCGACGCCGAGGCGGACAGGAGGCCGTCGATGCTGTCGCTGCCGATCGGCTTCATCTTGTACAGGTCGGGACCGCCCGCCTCGATGGGCGCCCCGGCCGGGATCCACGGGTTGGTGAGCTGCGGGAAGGCGTCACTCATGTGACCGTTCAGCCAGTCCATCCAGGGCAGGCCGGTGTTCTGCAGCGCCGGCTGGGTGGAGATGGAGCCGGTCTTCTCCAGCCACTTCTTGTAGTTGTCGGGCTCGGAGAACATCGCGAGCCACTGCATCGCCAGGTCCTTGTGCGGCGCGGTGGTCGGAACCACCCAGGTGAGATCCGGCTTGAACGCCACGCGGTTGGCCGCCGGGTCGTCGGTGCCCGGCAGGGCGAAGAACCCGAGGTCGAGCTTCGGGTTGGCCTGCTGGATGGTCAGCCCGTCCCAGGAGCCGTCGAGCAGGAACGGGTAGTCGTCGGCCTTCGTGGCCCAGACGCCGGGCGCGGTCTGCTGGGACACGCCCGAGGCATTGGGCTCGATGTACTGCATGACCTCCGTGTGCCGCTGCGAAATCTCCTTGTAGACCGGGTCGGTCCAGGACTGCGTGCCCTTCCAGAACGCGGTGGCCCGGTCCTCGGACACCTTGACGGACTCCGAGGGCTGATGCCCGTTCATGATCATCTGATTCGCGATGCCCTGCCACACGCCGCCGTGCATGCCGCTCTGCGCGGACACGAAGATCGGCGTCATCCCGGCCTTCTTGAGCTTGTCGCAGGCGTCCAGGAATTCCTGGTACGTCGTGGGAACGGACAGGCCGTGCTTCGCGAGCAGGTCCTTCTTGTACCAGATCGCACCCGCACCGACGTACTCGGCGGCCATGACGCCGTAGACGCCGCCCTTGTATCCGACCGCGGCGGCCTGGACCTCCGGGTCGTACTGCTTCATGAACGGCTGGTCCTTGAGGTCGGTCAGTTGACCGGACGTGATGAGTGCGGCCGCCCCTCCGGGCTTGAGATTGGTGTAGCCGGGGGCGTAGCCCTGCTGGGTCGGGGGGAACTGGGCCAGGACGTCGAGGGACTTGGACTGCAGCATGCTGTTCCACAGCTGTTGCCAGGCTCCGTTGGCGTTCGGGGCCGTCTGCAGTTTGACGGTGACTCCCGGGTGCGCCTTCTCGAACTTGGCGTTGAGCTCCTTGGTGAACTCGACCGCACCGGGATTGGTCCACTCCGCGACGGTCAGCGTGACGTTCTGCTTCGCGCCACCGCCGCTTCCGGAGGACGGGGTGGTGCAGGCGCCGAGGACCGTGGTCAGGCAGACGGTCGCGGCAAGGATCGTGATGGGTGTACGGGTTCTCATGGGCCGGGCTCCTTCGGGCGGTCGGTCAGGGGCGTTGGAGGGCACCGTCGGCGCGGCGCGGCGGCTTCCACGCACGACCGGGGGCGGGGAACTGGGGCGGGTGTTTCAGGGCAAGGCGTTCGTCGAGGTCGATGCCGAGTCCGGGTGCGGTGCTCGGCCACAGGTGGCCGTCGCGGATCTCGGGGCAGCCGGGGAACACCTCCTGCGCGGCGGCCCCGAACAGGTGCTGCTCCTGGATCCCGAAGTTCGGGCAGGCCAGGTCCAGGGCCAGGTTGGCGGCATGGCCGACCGGCGAGACGTCACCGGGGCCGTGCCACGCGGTCCGTACACCGAACAGTTCGCACGCGCCCGCGAGCCGCCAGGCCGGGGTGATGCCGCCGATGGCGGAGATGTGGACGCGGATGAAGTCACACAGCCGCTCCTGGACGACCGGCCGGTACTCGGCGGGGTTGGTGAAGAGTTCACCGATGGCGATGGGCGTCACGGACCGGCTGCGCAGGGTCCGGAGCCACTCGATGTCCTCCGGCGCGACCGGGTCCTCCAGATAGAACAGGTCGTACGGCTCCAGGTCCTTCGCGAGCCGTACGGCGTCGGTGGGGTGGACCCGCTCGTGGACGTCGTGGATCAACTCGACCTCGGCGCCCAGCTCCTGGCGCAGATGACCGAACAGCTCCCGGACGGTGCGCCGGTACGCCGCCGGGTCCCAGGCATTCGGGGTCAGGGGCGGGCGGGAGCCGGCCGGGGCCGCGGCGGCCGGTGCCCCATAGGTACCAGCACCGGGGACGGCGACCTGGCAGCGCACGTACCGGTAGCCCTGGGACATCAGGTCGCGTACTTCGTCGGCGACCTCCTCGGCGTCCCGCCCCTGGGCGTGCGCGTAGAGCGGCACCGCGGTACGGCACCGGCCGCCGAGAAGCTGCCACACCGGGAGGCCGGCCTGCTTCCCCTTGATGTCCCACAGCGCCATGTCCACCCCGGACAGCGCGTTGTTGAGCACCGGACCCGAGCGCCAGTAGCCGCTGACGTGCAGGGTCGACGCGATGTCGGTGATGTCGGCGGGGTCACGTCCGATCAGCTGCGGCGCCAGGTAGTCGTCGACCGCGGTGGCGACCGCGGCCGCCCGCTGGGTGAAGGTGGCACAGCCGAGTCCGTACAGTCCGGGTTCGCTGGTGTCGACCCGGACGACGACGAGCGTCGTACCGGCCGGTGCGGTGAGGATGGCCCGGACCGAGGTGATCCGGACGCCGGAGGGCTGCGCCCACGGCGGCTCGATGGGTTGGTCGGGGGTGTCGCTCACGGATGTGGCTCCTGGTTCTGGGCCGGCGCTCGCCGCACGTGCGAGCGCCGGTGGGACGGGTACCTCCGGACCTTGTCCGGTCCGGTACGTCGGTCGGGATCCCTGACTTTGTGTGCGGGGCGGGCCGGAGTCAGACGACGGGAGCCGCCCGGCCGTCGGACTCCCGCCGGGCGGGCGCCGCGGATGGCCGGGCGCCCGCGGATGGTCGAGCGCCGCTCAGCGCCCGATGCCCCACCGGGTGTCGACGCGACCGCCGGTGAACTGCGCGCCGGTGCCCCAGAACGGGGCGAAGTTGTAACAGCCCGATGTCGGGTGCGCCGCCTGTGTCGTCCAGTAGGTGGCGCCGTGACCGGTCGCTCCGGCGTCCTGAACCTGGACGGCGAACGTGGTCCGGGCGACGCTCCCGGGCGGCGTCGCTCTCACCTCGGCCGCCAGTTCCGGAAGTTGGCTCCAGGCGAGGGCGATCTCGTATCTGGTCTGCTTGTTCACGTCATCCCTGGAGACGAGGACCCGGCCCTCGGAGCCGTCGTCCTGCTGGGCGTCCATCGGGCCGAGCGGCGTCGGGAGCACCGCGTTGGTCGGGTAGAACGTCTGGTAGTTGGTTCCGGGCGCCAGTTGCCGGTGCAGTTCGCAACGGCCCCCGGTGGCCAGGGTGGCGACGTACAGGTGCGAGATCGACCGCAGGCACTTCTCGTAGTGCGGGTCACCGGCCAGCAGATCCTCGGTCTTGTCGGCCGTGGCGTCGAAGGCCAGTTGGACGCTGTCCGCCTGGAACGGAAACTTGTACGCGTCGGCCGTGAACGCCGGGTTCGACACTTGCAGGTCGTCCTCGACCAGGGCTCTGACGTACAGGAAGGTGTCGTCCCAGGCGGCCTGGAACGAGTACATCCTGCTGTCACCGGTCGCGGTCACGCTGGTCATCGTCACCGGGACGACATCGTTCCACTGGCTCGCGCTCCCGCCGACGGTGACGTGCCGGAACGGGAGGTAGGCGACCTGTACGGTCTGCGATCCGCGCTGGTGCGAGCCCGGCCGGTGGTCCAGGGTGACGTCGTAGCCGACGGTGTACCGGTTCTTCTCGCTGACGTCGAACTCCGTGATGGGGAAGGAGACGGTGCGGGACTCCCCGGGCCTGATCCCGTTGACCGGGACCGTCCGCCGCGCGACCCGCCAGCCCGGCGGCGGCGTGATCCTGAGCGAGGCGTCCAGCGCCTTCGGTGTGACGTTCTCCACCCGTACGTCGATGGTGCTCGTCGAGTCCAGCGGCTTCACGAAGGACAGGGGGCTGACGTGCAGCGGCGTGGTGTAGTCGAAGTGCGCGCCCTGGGTCAGGGCCTTGCGGAGCGCCGCCGGTGACAGGTCGCTGTCGAAGTAGACGGTCTCCCACGGCTTCAGCGTCAGTGTGACACGGGACGCGCTGCCGTCGGTGAGCCGCCGCCCGAGGTAGTCGTAGGCGCGGATGCCGCGCGCGTCGTTCAGGGTGAGGGTGCCCGTGTGACCGGCGCTCTGGTGCTCATCGGTGCCGTCGTAGAGCTGGTCGGCGTAGACGGCGGCCCTGCCCTTGCCGTCCGCGCCGCGGAAGAGGAAGCCCCAGGTGGACTTCGCGTCCAGGTACAACTCCCCCTGGAGTTCGGAGTCTTCGAGCAGGCTCGTCATCGTGGCGTAGGCGACCACCACGGGCCGCGGAGTCCTGGTCTTCGCGTCGTAGATGTTGAAGTCGTCGCCGGAGTAGCCCTTGTCGTAGGACAGCGAGAACCAGAAGATCCGGATGGCCGATTCCTCTTCGGCACCGGCGAGCATGTGCAGCAGATAGGTCGGGGCCAGCGTCCGGGCCACCCCGTAGGCGGCCTCCTCGGCCGGCAGGTCCGCGAAGTTGTAGCGGGTGGCGGTGCCCAGCTCGGTCTGCCACTGCCCGGCGCGCCCGTTCGTCCGCGACCAGAGCTTGTCCATCTTGATCTGCGTCTTGGTCATCGCGTACTGCGTCGCGTCGGGGTAGCCGTAGGCGTGGTTGACCGAACCGTCGATGTAGCCGGTGTCCTTGGAGCCCTGGGCGTAGACGATGTCTCGGTTGTAGGAGACCGAGCCGCCGCCGATCAGGTTCACGTCCGGGTACTCCGGTTTCACCCGTTCCCAGATCATCCGGCACATGTCGCGGTAGTCCTGCGCGTCGCCGGTCTTCCACGTCCAGCCGTGGACCCACGGCTCGTTCCACAGCTCCCAGTTGGGGACCAGGTCCTGCAACGGAGCGATCGCGTGGTAGACCATCTCGACGTGCGCGGCCATGTCCTTGGGCCGGTTCTGGTAGAGCTTGAGCGGCTCGCCGTCCGGGCCCGGCTGGACATTCCACGACATGTTGTAGTTGATGCCGCCGAGGGTCTCGATCCCGTGCTCGTGCCAGTCGGCTATCTCGGCCCGGGCGACATCGATCTGGGGCTGCTGCCAGAACACGCCCGCTTTCGGGGACACGGTGTCGGGCTGGACGGACGCAATGCCCCGGGTCCACTTCACACCCATGCGCTGCGCGATCCGCTTGGTGATCGCCGGGGTGGATTCCGGCCGGATTCCCATGCCGAACACCGACTGCGGACGACGTCCCGCGACCGTGGGCCGGATCACGCCGAGCCCGACGGTCTGCGCGAGCAACTGCGTCCCGGCCGAGTCCGTGACGGTCGCGGTGACCAGGTAGTAGTCGGGGCCGAGCGAGCCGAGCGGGATCGTGACGGTGCTCGGGGTGCCCGCCGCCGCCTCGAACGGCTCCGTTCCGCTTCCGGGAGTCTCGTTCCGGGCCGAGACGGACCAGGCGACCGTTCCGCTCAGCGCGGTGGGGCTGGTCACGGTGACCAGCAGGTCGGGAGTCGCCCGGGCCTCGCCGTCGACCTGGTAGAGCCCGGTCGGGTCGGAGAAGGCGAGGGTGACCGCAGGCGCCGCCGCAGCGGCCTGCGCAGTTGCCGCTCCGGCGGCCTGGGCGCGCGGCGCTATGACGCCGGTGGCCGCGGCTCCGAGGACGGTCGCCGCCCCCAGACCCACGAGTTTGCGGCGGGACATCTCGCCGGGAGACGGCGATTCCGCGGTCGTACGAGGACGTCGATCTTGGCTGTTGGACACGAGCGGACCTCTCCAGACGTCAGCGCGGGCGAGCCGCGGGTGACACCGGCCTGAGCACACACAGGCCGGAGGGGGGAACGGGGATCGAGTGCAGGCCGGGGCCCAGGGTCCGGACGGACGAGCCGGCGGGCCGACCACAGGCGTCCGCCGCGTCCAGCCGGACCTCCACGGCACGGCCGTCGACGTCCAGGGCCACGTGCGTGGCGGCGGTGGAGTTGACGAGGGCGGTCTCGGTGAAGGCTTCGAGGCGCAGCGGGGCGACACGGTGTTCGGCGTAGTAGGTGATCACGGCTCGCTTCCCGGCGCTCGCGATCACCGTCTCGTAGAGCTGGTCGGGTCGTCCCGCGCGGATGTCACCGCGGGTGAGGACGTCTCGGTGGTCGCGCCAGAACCCGAGCCAGAAGGCCGTCATCGCGCGGTGCTCGGCGGACTGCCCGGCCAGTGGCACGGAGATCTGCGGGGTCGCGTACAGGGCCGAGTGGAGCTGCCTGGCCGCCGTCTCCGCGGTGGCCCCGGGGTCCCACATGAGCATGTCCGAGTGGACGGATCCGCCCGTGGCGGTGGCGGCGATGTCCAGCGTCCGCACCCGGTTGGCGGTCGCGTCGGCCGGGCAGTCCTCGGCGCGCAGGAGGTTGCCGAAGCCGAGCATGCCCGGACCGGTGTAGGGCTGCCGGAGTTCGACGAGCAGTTCGTCGCCGCGCACTTCGCGCAGCCCTTCGCGCAGGTCGGTCAGCAGCATCCGCATCGCCACGCCGACGTCGGCCCCGGCCCGGTCGCCCTCCTCCCGGGCGTAGACCATCGCGAAATCCAGGAAGTCGATCTTCAGTCCGTCCAGACCGTAACGGCGTACGAGATCCACACAGGCCTCGGTGACGAACCGCCGGACTTCCTCGTGGCGCGGGTCGAGGACACGGCACGAAAGACGCGGTACGGCATGTGGAGCGAACTTTCTCAACTTCTCGTGCGCCAGGGTGCGTTCGCCGAGCAGCAGCGGAGCGATCCAGGCCAGGTAGCGCAGTCCGAGGCCCTGAACGGTCTTGACGTGCGCGGCGAAGTCGGGGAATTTCGCCGGGTCGGGCGTCCAGTCGCCGCTGCCGGAGTAGCCGGGTCCTTGGGCTCGTCGCTGCCAGCCGTCGTCCAGCAGCAGCACCCCGCAACCGACCTCGGCCGCGCGCGCCGCCTCGGCCTCTACGCGCGCCCCGTCCATGTCCCGGTGCAGCGAGTACCAGGTCGAATAGGCCGGGGCGCGGGCCGCGTCAGGCGTGGGCAGTTCGTCGCCGTCGCACAGCAGGCGCGTCAGGGCCCGCGTCGTGTCGGCGAAGGACCGTCCCGGGGCCTGGACACGTACGCGGCAGCCTTCTCCCGCACGCAGGTCCATGGCCAGCCAGACCCCGAAGCGGGCCGTGGCCTCCGCCACGCCGAACCTGACCCTGGTCGTCGCCGTGACCCGGTCGGACGCGAACGCCAGCAGCGCCGCGCCTGCCGCGTCGTACAGGCAGCCCAGCGGCGCCGAGTCGACGAGGCCGACGCTGCGCCAGCCGCTCGCCCAGTCCGCGATCAGGTGCCGGTCCCAGCCGGCCGTCGGGTGCCAGTAGCCGACGGCGTCGCCGATCGGAACGGCCAGACGCAGCAACGTCGGCCCGGGCGGGCCGGCCTGAAGGTGAATCACTGCGCCGTCCTCGTCGTGCTCCACCTCGGGACGCGGGCCTTCGGTCAGCAGAGCAACCTCGATGCCGTGCACGTGGAGTGCGTCATGGTCGGCCCACAACTGCGCCAGATCCATGATGTCGGCCATCTCCGATTCCCTCCTTCGAGATCCGACCCTCGAAATACGCGAGTGAGACAACGTTGCCTAGAAATGCAGCAGACCCACCCAGGACACCTCCATCGGTCTGAAGGTGTTGGCCTTGCATCAGTAGTTTTCCCGTCGATTCACGGGACGATCACCCCTGGTCAGGTAGCCGATGGCAATGAACTGGTGGCCTTCGACCAGTGCGACGCGAGCTGTACCGGCACAAGGCCGTAGTCGCCGCCCTCCCTGGGTCGGTTCTGAACCATAGCCAGTCAAGACAACGTTGCCTAGGGGTTCAGCGCGACTGTCGGCGGCCGGTTGCCCAGAAGGGGCGTGACGATGGCGCGCAGGCTCTTCCCGGGCGCATCACCTTGCCCAACAGGGCCTGGAGGCACGGAAGTCACGCCTGAACTGTTGCCCGAAACCTCTCGTTCCCGCCGGGCGCCACGCGCATGGCCGGAACGGGCCTAGCGAGCGGTGTCCGGGGCGACGGGGAGGTCTGCCACTGCGGCGCCGGACGTGCGGCGCTCGACGAGGGTCGTGGGGATCACGACGGTCTTGGGGCGCGAGGTGTCTCCCGCGATGCGCTTGAACAGCAGTTCGGCGCCGATCCTGCCGATGGCGCGCACGTCGTAGGAGACGACGGTGAGCGGACGCGCCATCAGTCCGGCGGTCTCGAAGTCGTCGAAGCCGACCACGTCCAGGTCCTGCCCCAGCCGGTTCAACGCGCCGAGGGCGCCGAGGGTGATCCGGTTATTGAGGGCGAAGAGCGCGGTGGGCGGCTGCGGCGCCGAGAGCATCCGCTCGACCGCGGCCTCGGTGTCGCGCAGCGAGTGCAGGCCGTACCGGATCAGGTCGGGCCGGTACGGCAGCCCCGCCCCCTCCAGCGCACTCTCTGCGGCCGACAGCCGCTCGGCCATGGGATGGATGCTCAGCCAGTCCGACAGCACGCCGATCCGCTCATGGCCGCGCACCACCAGGTGCTCGATCGCGGACCGCGCGCCAGCCGCGTTGTCGATGAGCACGGTGTCGGCGCGCAGGTTGGTGGGCGGACGGTCGAGGAAGACGGCCGGGGTGCCCATCTCTATCTCGGCACGCAGATAGACGTGGTCGGCGGTGCTGCCGGCGGGCACGACCAGCAGCCCGTCGACCCGGTGCTCGCACATCTGCAGCAGGAGCTTGCGCTCGCGGTCGGCGTCCTCCTCCGAACTGGCCGTGATCAGCAGCGTGTCGTGCTCCAGGGCGCACTGCGCCGCGGCGGCGGCGATGCCCGCGTAGAAGGGGTTGGCCAGGTCCTCGATGAGCAGTCCGACCGTGGCCGACGTACTGCTCGAACGCAGGTCCCGGGCCTTGTTGTTGCGCCGGAACCCCAGCCGGGTCACCGCGGCCAGCACGCGCTCGGCCAGCTCCGGGTCGACGGTGGGCACGCCGTTCACCACGCGCGAGACGGTCTTGAGGCTCACGCCTGCCTCGCGTGCGACGTCGACCATCGTCGGGCGCCGCGGCCCGGACGTGTTCGGACCCGGTGTACTCATGGACGGAACGCTCCTCTCGGCGACATGGCGCGGTGAGGGTGCCAACGTTGTCCCGCTGGGCAACCGCACAGCCGCCGAGCTCCCGCGGATCACCCTACGCCATCGTCGTCCTCCGCTTCGATGGGCCTGATCCGGAGGGTGAAGCGGGCCTGAACCGCGGCCAGATGGTGCCGTGGCTGGACGGCAGGTCCGCACGAGCCGCTGCCGAGGCCGTGGTGTTCGACGTCGATGTTGAGGTGGACGAGGCCGTCGGGCTCCAGGCCGACGGTGTGGTCCGCGCTCTGCAACGCCTGTGTGGACCACGGTTTCACGGTCAGGTCGAACCACGGGCTACCGGTGATCTCGATGCCGCCGGTACCGTATGCGGCTTGACATGGAGAGGTGCCGTCCCTGTCGTCGCCGCCGTCCCCGCCGGGACTGGAGGGGGTGAGGCGGGCCCACCGGAGGTGTCTTCGGTTGCCGTTCTCCTGCGGACGCACGTAAGGGGTCTGCATGGCTTCGACGGTGCTCTCGTACCGTCCGACCCGTACCGCGGTGTCGCTGTCCCGGTAGGCCTCACCGGGTCCGAGACCGAACCAGGTGACCTGGTCGAACTCGCCCGGCACGGTCATCGCGACGCCGAGCCTGGGCAGCGGGACGGGCCACGGACCCGTCGGTGCGGTGTCGACGGTCAGCACAAGCCGGTTCCCGTCCTCGGTACTCCAGTGGTAGTCGGCGAGCAGTCCGAGGTCCGATCCCGCCGGGGAGATCCTGGTCCGTACGGTGATCCCGTCGTCGTCGGTCTCGATCCGCAGGACCTTGTGCCGGAGGCGGTCCAGTCCGGCCTGCTGCCATGCCGCACCCAGTGGTGAGAACCGGTCGTTGTCGATCGGCGCCCGCCACACATCGACCCGGGGACCGCGCACGGGCAGTTCGCCGAGGCGGACCAGGGTTCCGGTGATCGCGTCGAACCGGGCGGCGCCCAGCGTGATCGTGTCACCGTCGCGGCGCGGTACCGGGAGCCGGCCGTCGTCTCCGCGTCCCGGTGAGGCGTCCGGCGGAGCGGCCTGCGACGTGCTGTCGGCGACCGGACCGATCTGGGCCCAGGCGATGGTGTGGCCCACGTCGGCCCAGGGTTCGTTCGCGGCGAGTCCGGCGCTCACGGTCAGCCAGTGTTCTCCTCGCCCGGCCGTGTCGACGGCCTTGGCCAGGGCGTCGGGCCAGCCGGCACGGTCCTGGGCGCCGGGCCCGATCACCGGTACGTCCCACTCGCCCTCGGCCACCGGGACACCGTCCGCCTCCAGGTGCCAAGTCCACCTGAGATAACCGGTGTCACGTGTGTGGTGCAGGTTGCGGACCACGATGCCCCGGCCCGGCGCGGCCTCGATCCTGACCGGCTCGATGACCTTCGCGTACTCCAGCAGTCCGGGCGAGGGGGTGCGGTCCGGGAACAGCAGCCCGTCGATGACGAAGTTGCCGTCGTGGACGGGCTCTCCGAAGTCCCCGCCGTAGGCGTGGTACAGGGTTCCCCCGGCGTCTCGCCGTGCGATGCCGTGGTCGATCCATTCCCAGACGAAGCCTCCGGCCAGTCGTGGATGCGCCTCGAACAGCTCCTGGTACTCCCGCAGTCCGCCGGGACCGTTGCCCATGGCGTGCCCGTACTCGCACAGCAGCAACGGCATGGCGCGCCGCCGTGCGTCGTTCGCGGGGTCGCCGGTCAGTGGTTCCTGTCCGCAGGCGATCGCCGCCACCGTGGCGTGGTCCGGGTACATCAACGAATAGAGATCGGTGCAGACGCAGTTGTCCCAGTCGCCCTCGTAGTGGATGAGGCGGTCCGGATCCCGGTCGCGGATCCATGCGGCCATGGCCTCCAGGTTCGCCCCGGTGCCCGACTCGTTGCCCAGCGACCAGATCACGACGCTGGGATGGTTCTTGTCCCGTTCCACCATCCGTTCGGCCCGGTCGAGCAGCGCCGCCCGCCAGGCCGGATCGGCACCGGGACTGCCCCGCCAGGCGTTCTTCGAGAAGCCGTGCGTCTCCAGGTCGCATTCGTCGATGACCCAGAGCCCGTACTCGTCGCACAGGTCGAGGAAGGCCGTGTCCGGCGGGTAGTGGCTCGTTCTGACAGCATTGATGTGATGCCGTTTCATCAGCAGAACGTCGGCGAGCATCGTCTCGTGCCTGAGTGTCCGTCCGGTGACCGGATGCCATTCGTGCCGGTTGACACCGCGGAACAGCAGAGGCCTTCCGTTGGCGGTCAGTACACCGTCCTCGACCGCGATCCGCCGGAAGCCGATCCGGATCGGCACCCGTTCCGTCGCCGTCGTCAACTCACCTCGGTAGAGGTGTGGTTGTTCGTCGCTCCAGGGCGTGACACCGGTCACGGCGTGCGGTCCGGCCGGGTCGGCGTCGACGAGCCCGAGTTCCGGGACGTTGAGCCGGGCCCCGCCCTCGACGTCGACGCGCAGCGTGCCCACGCCTGTGTGGTGGTCGTAGTCGGCGTGGACGAAGAAGTCGGCGATGCCCCCGGCGGGCCGGGCCAGCAGGCGCACCGAGCGGAAGATTCCCGACAGCCACCACATGTCCTGGTCTTCCAGGTAGGTTCCGGCGGACCACTGGTGCACCCGGACCGCCAGCACGTTGCGTCCGGGGGACAGCACGTCCGTGACGTCGAACTCGGTCGGCAGCCGGCTGCCCTTGCCGTCGCCCAGCCGCACCCCGTTCAGCCAGACCGCGAAGCACGAGTCCACGCCCTCGAACCTGAGGACCGCCGCTTGCCCGTCGGCGAAGCCCGCTCCGGCCTCGAACTCCCGGCGGTACTCCCCCGTCGGGTTGTCGTCGGGCACCCGGGGCGGGTCGACCGGGATCGGGTACGTGATGTTCGTGTAGGCGGGAGCACCGAACCGGGTGGGTCCTGGCAGGCCGTCCAGCTGCCAGCACGAGGGCACCGCGATGCGGGTCCAGGCGCCCGCGTCGAACGCGGGGTCCTCGAACTCCGGGGTCAGGTCGTTGAGCCCGGCAGCCAACCGGAAGCTCCACGAGCCGTCCAGTTCGATCATCGGTGCGTCGGAACGGAACGACGCACGGGGCCGGGCCCGGCCGTTGCCGGGTGACACGTCCTCGACATACGCGTTCGCGGTGCGGCAGCGCTGCGTGTGGTCCATCGGTGTGGCTGTCCTTTCCCTGCGTTCGGATCAGTTCGGCATGGGGGGCGGCGCCGTCGACGCGCGGACTTTGAGGGTGCTGGGCGTGACGTGCTCGCGTTGTGCCGGGGGCTGCCCGTCCAGGACGTCGAGCAGAATCCGCGCGGCCCGTCGGCCCACGTCGGCGCTGTGCAGGCTGACGCTGGTCAGCGCGGGGTCGACGAGTTCCGCGGCTGTGGTGTCGTCGAAGCCCGCCACGGACACGTCCGTCGGCAGGGTTCTTCCGTGCTCGCGCAGCCAGCGCATCGCGCCGAACGCCATGCTGTCGTTGAAGGCGAAGATCGCGGTGGGCGGCTCTGGTCGCGTCATCAGCCGTCCGGCCGCGGCGTAGCCGGACGCGGCGGTGAAGTCGCCGTGTTCCACCAGGTCGTCGGGGATCATACGGCGGACGTCGGTCAAGGCGCGGCGCAGGCCCCGCAGCCGGGCGGCCATGGCGAGCCGGTTCTCCGCCGGGCCGTTGACGACGCCGATCCGGCGGTGTCCCAGGGCGAGCAGGTGCTGGGTGACGGCGTAGGCGCCGCCCTCGTCGTCGGGGTGGACGCGGTAGAGGTCTTCGTCCGTGTAGCCGATGACGACGGTGGGATAGCCCGCCGACCGCAGCGCGGGAAGCGCCTCCCCGCCGACCCCGGCTTCCACGAGGAGCCCGTCGACCTGGCGGCGCCGGGTGAAGCGGCGGTGGGCCGAGGCCGCGTCGTCGGGCACCTCTCGGGTGGACAGCAGCAAGCCGTAGCCGCGGGCGGCGAGTTCCTGGTCCGCTCCCCCGACCAGGCGGATCAGATGGTCGTTGGAGAACGCGAAGCCGGGGTTGTACGGGAGGACGACGCCGACGACCTCGGTGCGTCCGCTCGCGAGGGCGCGAGCGCCCGCGCTCGGGCGGTAGTCGAGCACTCGCATGGCGCACAGCACCTTGTCCCGAACGCCGTCGGTGACCGTGGGGTCGCCGTTCACCACCCGGGAGACCGTCTGGTGCGAGACACCCGCCCTGGCCGCGACGGTGCGCAGAGTCGGCCGATCGGACACTCAGGGACCCCTAACCAATGACCGTTCACTTGGAGCACATCGGATCATAGGGCTCCCACTCACCCAGTGGAAGCCGCCTCACATGGATTGACGCGCTGCTTGAGCGTCTCTATCTTCAACGACGTCAAGTGAACGGTCACTTGCTGTCTGGCCGACCGGAAGATGCTCACCGAGCAAAGGATCCTGATCATGAGCGACAGGACGCCGGAACGTAACCTCCCCTCACCCCGCAAGGGCGCCGTGACCCGTCGCCAAGCGCTGGCCTACGGCAGGAACGCCGCGATCGCCGCAGGACTGGCCGGTGCGTTCTCCTTGGAGAGCGCCGTCACCGCGGCGGCAGCGCCCGACGTTGCGTCAGGAACCCTTGCCGCACCGGCTCCCGACGCCTCCCCGTACGCCGGCACCTCCGACGTGGTGACTTCCTGGACCGGGAACACCTTCTCCGGGGCCACCGAGTGGGTGCAGAACTTCATCTTCAACATCGCCGTCGCCGCGGACGGCACGGTCTACACCGTCAGCTTCTGGGACGAGGCCGGCAACTACGCCGGTATCTACAAGGACGGCCACCTCATCGGAAACTGCAGAGGGGCCAACGGCGACGCGGTCGCGGTCAACGGCACCTACGCCTACCTCACCGTCGGCAACGGCCTGACGCGCTTCACCCTGAACGGCACCGGCACGTCCTTGACGTACAACGTGGGAAGCCCGCCGGCCGCGGCGGCCGCTTCGACGACGCAGGTGGTGGCCACCGACCGGGTGTCCAACCAGGTGAAGGTCTTCGACGCGGCCACCGGATCGCTCCAGCGGAGTTGGAGCGTCAACAAGCCGGGCGCGGTCGCGATCGACGCCGACGGCGGCATCTGGGTCGTCGAGAACATCACACGGGACACGAACGACGGACACTTCTGGCACGTCGATTCCGCGCGTCCGGCACGGATCCTGCACTTCTCCAACGCCGGGACCGCGTTGCCCGGAACCATCAGCGGGCCTGCGGGCGACTGGATCCCGACCTCGCTGGCGATCGACGTCCACGGAGACCTGCTGGTCGGTGACAACGGCCCGCTCCGTCAGGTGCACACGTACGGCAACCTGTCCGGGACGCCGGTGCAGACACGAAGTCTGGGCCTCGCCGGCGGTATCGGGGCGGGGACACCGGGCCGCAACATCGCCGACAAGTTCTTCGGCATCACCGGGGTCGGTGGTGACTCGGCGGGCAACGTCTACGTCGCCATGTGCGAGTTCGGTTCGTGGATCCGCAAGTTCGACTCGCTGGGAAACCTGGTCTGGCAGCTCCAAGGGAGTGCCTTCGTCGACGCCGCCGACTTCGACCCGCAGTCCGACGGGCTGGACGTCTACACCAAGCAGTGCCATTACCGTCTCGACGTCACGAAGCCGCCGGGGCGCGATGTGGCCTGGCGCGGCTACTCCCTCGACTCCGTCAAGTACCCCCAGGACGCACGCCTGTTCCTGACCGGCCACCAGCACCATGCCGCGTCTCCGTCGCTGCTGCGCAAGAACGGCTCCCTGTACATGTACGTCACCGGCATGTACTGCTCGCACCTGCTCATCTACCGGTTCGAGGGTGAGATCGCCAAGCCGTCCGGGGCGTTCTTCAAACAGCACTGGACCGGCGACGACCCCACGTGGCCCCCGTACCAGCCGGCGCAGGGCCAATGGATCTGGCGCGACCTGAGCGGGAACGGCAGGTTCGAAGCCGGCGAATACCTCCAGCCCGGCACAGGTCAGAACTCCCCGGGCAACTGCTGGGTCTGGTTCGTCGACACCAATGGAGACGTCTGGGAGGGCGGGGACCGTAACCTGCGCCGCTATCCCCTCCAGGGCTTCGACGCCCAGGGCAACCCGGTCTACGACTACGTCAGCATGGTGACGATCCCCCTGCCCGCCCCGTTCACCACCGTCCGACGCCTGCACTACGACGTGGACGGCGACGTCATGTACATGGCCGGGTACACGCCCACCGCGCCGTTCGACAACGCCTACTGGAAGGAGTGCGGCAAGGTCCTGGCGCGCTACGACCGTTGGAGCACCGGCAACCGTGCGGCGACCTGGACCATGCTCCTCCCCTGGGACACCACGGCGACGCCGGCCGTGACGACGGTGGGCCTCGCGTGGGCAGGCGACTACATCTTCACAGTCGGTGTCCAGACCCGCGGCCAGGTCTGGGTCTGGAGGGCCAGTGACGGAAGCGCCGTCGGCAGCTGGCTCCCCGGCAGCAACGTCGGCGGGGTCGACCGGACCGGATGGGTCGACATCCCGTACGGCATCTCCGCGGTCCGGCGCTCCACCGGGGAGTACCTGGTCAACGTCGAGGACGATCTCTTCAACAAGGTGCTGCTCTACCGCTGGGTCCCCTGAGCTTCGTCGCAAGGGCGGGCAGGCCGCAGCACGGCTGACGCGGCGGTGCGGTTCCCGGCGCGGGGAAGGCGCCTATCGGGCCGCCGCGATCCTCGTAGGGATGCGTTCGAGGACGACGTACGCGATCAAGGCGACGACGAGGCCTCTCACCGCGTCGGAGAACTGCGGCGCGAACCGGTGCACGAGTCCGCCGACCAGCGCACCGCACGCCCACGCCGCGAATGCCGTGGGGCGCACGGCCGCGGCGTGACGCCGGTCGACCGTGCTGCGCAGGATCACCTGGTCGGCGATGAGCACGCCGCCGAGCGGCGGGACGAAGACGCTGAGGACGACGAGCCAGTCGAGGAAGTGGTCCCACACCCCGGCGAGCGCGGCGGCTGTGCCGATGACCCCCGGGACGAGGATCGTGATCCGCATCCTGAGGCGGGTCAGGTGCGACCAGCTGAGGGCTCCGTTGCAGAGGCAGTGGCTGCACGCCGAGCCGAGGTTGACGAAGACGAACACGGCCGCGAGGGCGTCGAGGACGACGCCGTGACCGCCGGTGAGGATCGGCAGGAAGTTGCCTCCGACCGTGGCAGCGGAGGCGATGGCCCCGGCTGCCACGACGATGCCACCGGTGATCTGGGCGACGAGGCTGGCCAGCGGGAACGCGGTGGCGGTAGCGATCATGGCCCCCGGAGAAGTAGTCCGAGCAGGCGATGAATTCGAAGACTTCCTTCTTCTGTTCGGTGGTGAAGTCGGTCTGCAACAGCGACGGAGCCAGCGCCTGCAGGAGCAGGAGGGTGCCCGCACTGTTTCGGTTGTGGCACTCGTCGCCCATGTGCAGGGCCTGAGAGAGGAGCAGACGGAGGTCGACGGTGCCGCCGATCTCCTTGGCTTCCTTCAGAACCTGCCATGCCGCTCATTCCCATCGAGCCGAGACCGAGCAGGTTTGGTATACCCGGGGCATCGGTGGCGTGCCTGTCAGGGGGACGACGGGCAAGCGTGCCAGGAGTGCGGCGTTCACCATCGTCGGCTCACCGGTCGGAGTCCCCCTGAGGGGAACAGCGCCTCGCCTACCACTTCCAGCTTCGTCACCATCCGCGCCCCGCCATCAGCACCCTGACCACCCAGGTGCGCACCCTGATGGTCCTCGGCCGTCACCAGCAGGCCACCGCACGCCCCTCGCTGATCGTCACCGGACCCGCCGCCGCAGGCAAAACGACCGCCCTCCTGAACGCCGGGCGTGCCTGCCACCTCGCCCACACCCGCAAAAACCCGCCCCCGACCGGATCTGCGCACGCTGCGGTACCCGTCGCGTACGTCCTCGTCCCGCCCGGCGCCACCGCGAAAACCCTCATCACCGAATTCGCCCGCTACCTCGGCATCCCCGTGGCCGCCCGCATGACCCAGACCCAGATCACCGACGCCGTCTGCCACACCTACACCCAGGCTGGTGTCCAACTCGTCCTCATCGACGAGATCCACCGCCTCAACCCACGCACCACCACCGGCGCCCAAACCGCCGACCTGATCAAAGACCTCACCGAACGCCTGCCCGCGACCTTCGTCTACGCCGGCATCAACGTCACCGACACACCCCTCTTCACCGGAACCCGCGGCGCCCAACTCGCAGGACGCGCCACCCTGGTCAACTGCGGGCCCCTCCCCGCCCGCCACAGCACCCGCCACCCCTTCCGCGACGTCATCACCGACATCGAAAACAACCTCGACCTCACCCATCACCAACCCGGCACACTCCCCCGCCACGCCCCCTACCTCCACCAACGCACCGCCGGCCGCATCGGATCCCTCACCCGACTCATCCGCCAAGCCGCTATCACCGCCATCTGCGACGGCACCGAACGCATCACCAAAACCTCGCTCGAAGCCATCTACCTCGACCATCTCGCAGAAACCCACCACCGCCCAACCCGAGGCCGCTAACCCACACCCCACCCACCGAAGCCCTGACCAGCACAAACGCCAACCGAGCCTTTACACGCCAGAACTACCTACAACGAACCCAGCCACACTCAGCACAGAACACATAACCCAAGCTCACACGTACTGACCTCGCCATCCGAACCACTCACCCCACCTCTCAACGAAACAACAACACACCAGGTCAACCAACACCCGGCACACCAACAAACCCCCCTCCGAGCGTCAACTCTAGAGCGCTGCGCCAGGTGGGCGGGCAGCTTCTGAAAGTTCCGGGTCTCGGCCGTAGCTGACCACGAGCTCCGTGCGCGTCACCCAGGACAGCCTCGGCTCACGCTGCCCGGGACCGCAAGCATCCGGCACGGGCATCTGACGGTTCGAGAAGAACCGAGTGTCGCCCATTGACAGTCAGAGGAGCGGACCCTAGCCTCCGGACATTCGAATAAGCGATCGTTGTTCGTATATACGAATGACGAGAGGGGGGCACGTGAGCGATACATCGGTGGTCCGCGCCATGCGGATCCTGGAGTTGCTGGCCCACACGGAGAAGCCGGTGCCGCTGAAAGACCTGGCAGCGGCGTTGGACATCCCCAAGAGCACCGCGCACGGCATCCTGCGCGATCTGGTGCAGGAGCGCTTCGTGGACCTGAAGGAGCCTGCGGCCTACACGATCGGCCTCAAGGCGTTTGAGGTCGGTTCCGCCCACCTGCGCGTGGCCGGATTCAGCGGTGTGGTCGCGTCGGAGCTGGGACGCCTGTGCCGGGCGCTCGACCTGACCGCGCACTACGCGGTGCTGGACGGCACGGACGCGGTGTACCTGTACAAGCAGGACCCGCCGGGCCTGGGTGTGCGGCTGGCCAGTTCGGTCGGGGCCCGGCTGCCGTCCCACCTGACCGCGGTCGGGAAGAGCTGCCTGGCCTGGCTGGAGGTGGGTACGGTCGCCGACCACGTCGTCTTCACGGGTGCAGCGGACTCGTCGCGGGGGCCGGAGGCGGACGCGCTGGCGTGCGAGCTTGCCCGGGTCCGCGAGCGCGGGTACTCCACCGACCACGGGCAGGTGGCGCTGGGCATCGAGTGCGTGGCCGCCCCCGTGTTCGATGCCGGCGGACCCCGCGGAGCGCTCGGGGTCAGCTACCTGCACGGCGCCTCCAGCCAGGTTGACGATGTCGCGGGCGCGGTGCGCGAGTCGGCCGCACGGCTGACCTCCATGCTCGGAGGTACGGTCCGATGATCGAGGCACGACCGTGGCTGGACCGGATCCAGCCGTACCGGCCCGGCCGTCACGCGACCAGCGCCGACGGATCGATGGCGTCCAACGAGTCCCCCCTCGGCGCCAGCCCCGCGGTCGCCGAAGCCGTCGCCGCCGCTGCCGTTGAGGCCCACCTCTACCCCGACTCTCTTGCACTGGCCCTCCGCGAGGAGCTCGCCTGCCTGCACGACGTGCATCCTGATCAGATCCTGTTGGGCAACGGCTCCGACGAACTTATCTTCCTGCTCGCCTGGGCCTACCTGGCCCAGGGCGGGCACGCTGTGTGCGCCGATCCGGCCTATCGTATGGACGAGATCAGCAGCCAGGTCGTCGACGCCCAGCTCACCAAGGTGCCGCTGCGTGACTGGACCCACGACCTCGACACCATGGCGGCCATCCCGGCCGACATCGCCTACGTCGTGAACCCGCACAATCCCACCGGTACCGTGGTTGGCCGCGGCGCACTGGAGCGGTTCGTCGCGACCGCCCGGGCCCGACTTGTCGTCGTCGACGAGGCATATATCGATTTCACCGATGCCCCGGACGCGACCACCGCCCTGCCACTGGCCCGCAGAGGCCAGGCCGTCGTGCTGCGGACCTTCTCCAAGGTCCACGGCCTGGCCGGACTGCGGGTCGGCTACCTGATCGGCAACCAGGAGATCGTGGCCACGCTGCGCAAGATCCGCGCCCCCTTCTCCGTCAGTGCCCTCGCCCAAGCCGCAGCCCTCGCGGCGGTCCGCGACCTGGACCACACGGACGCGGTGCGACGGCACACCCGCGACCACCTGGCGGCCCTGACCGACCTGATCAGCAAGGCCGGCTACCGGGTCGTCCCTTCCCAGGCCAACTTCGTGCTCGTGCAGACCCCCGACGAGCAACGGCTGATCGACCGGCTGGCCGCGCACGGCATCACGGTCCGCCCGGGCAGCTCGCTGGGTGTGCCCGGCACCGTGCGGATGAGCGTCCCCACCGCCAAGGGACTCGACCTGGTGGCACGGGCTCTGGCCTCCGGCTGAACCATCCCGGACGAACAACCGCACAACAAAGAACGACCGGCAGTTTCGAGAGTACCGTCACCCAAGGAGCGAGGATGGCACAGTCGGAAAGACCCGCCGCAGTTCTCGAGCGGCGCACGATCGACGTGGTACCGGATGCGGAGCGGCACGGGACGCCGCTGAGTCAGTTCACGCTCTGGTTCGGGGCGAACATGCAGATCACAGCCGTGGTCAACGGCTCGCTGGCGGTCGTGTTCGGCGCCGACGCGCTGTGGGGCATTGTCGGGTTGCTGATCGGCAACCTGGTCGGCGGCGTGGTCATGGCGCTGCACTCCGCCCAGGGCCCCCGCCTGGGGCTCCCGCAGATGATCTCCAGCCGGGCGCAGTTCGGCGTGCTGGGCGCGGTCGTGCCGCTGGTCCTGGTGATCGTGATGTACCTCGGCTTCGCCGCCACCGGAACGGTGCTGGCCGGTCAGGCGGTCGACGACATCCTGCACACCAGCACACCCGCAGTCGGCATCGTCGTGTTCGGCGTCCTGACCGCGCTCGTGGCGATCCTGGGCTACCGCTACATCCACGCACTTGGACGTGCGGCGACCGTGCTGGGAACGATCGGCTTCGCCTACCTCGCCATCCGTCTGGCCACCACCCACGACCTCGGTGGGGCCTTCCACAGCACCTCGTTCGGCGCCGCCACGTTCCTGCTGGCGATCTCCCTGGGCGCTGGCTGGCAGCTCACCTACGGCCCCTACGTCGCCGACTACTCCCGCTACCTGCCACGCGACACCCCCGAGCGCACCACCTTCCACTGCACCCTGTGGGGAAGCGTGGCCGGCTCGCAGCTGTCGATGACCCTCGGTGTGCTGCTCGCCTCGATACCGGCCTCGCAGGGCGGCGGATTCCTCGACAACCAGGTCGGCTTCCTCGGCACGCTGGCCGGTGGCGGCTTCATCGCCGTCCTGATCTACCTGGTCGTCCTCGTCGGGAAACTGACCGTCAACTGCCTGAACGCCTACGGCGGCTTCATGTCCGCGCTCACCACCGTGTCGGCCTTCACCAACGCCCGGCGTATCTCCCAGGCCGCCCGCGGCGCTTACATCGGCGGTTTCATCGCCGCTTCGATGCTCATCGCGATCCTGGCCAGCCACGACTTCCTGAGCAACTTCAAGAACTTCGTACTGACCCTGCTGATGGTGTTCACCCCCTGGAGCGCCATCAACCTGGTCGACTACTACCTGGTGTCCAAGGAAAAGGTGGACATCCCCGCCCTGTACGACCCCTCCGCACGCTACGGCCGATGGAACTTCATCGCGCTGACCAGCTACGGCATCGGCATCGTGGCCCAGATCCCGTTCCTGGCCCAGTCGTTGTACACCGGCCCGGTGACCAAAGCCCTTGGCGGCGCCGACATCTCCTGGATCGTCGGTCTCCTACTCACGGCGGCGCTCTATTACGGATGGATCCGCAAGCGCTCCACCGCGCCAACCGCGATGATCTACCCGGAGGACGCCGACGCCACCGGGCCCCGCACCGACTCCCGCGCCGAGATGAACAGCCTGTAGTACGCCGGCAGCCCGCCGAACGCGTGCC